>JBDNAQ010000283.1:0-7373 GCA_039768345.1 Flavobacteriaceae bacterium | reverse complement strand
TTTAATTACGTCCAAGACAATATTCTATGCCGCCGAGCAGATGTTTTTGAAAATCCTCTTCATCAAAAGAGGCTTCGGTATGACCCCCTCCGGTATAGAATGAACGACCCCCATCAAATTCATGATACCATGCAATGGGATGAATGTCTCCATTGGTACCTCCCTCGTAGGAGGATTCATCGAGATTGATCAGTACCCGAATATCGGGGTTTATATTTCTAAAATTGTACCATTCATCTTCCCTCATCCAACGATCCGGCAAATGGGCGGTCGACTGATGAGATTTATCAACCACGTCAAGAGCAGCTTCTCTGACGTTAGGGTTACTCGGATGACTCTCGAAGTAGGCCCCTACCAGTTCACCATACCATGGCCATCCATATTCTGTGTCACTTGCGGCATGGATGCCCATAAAGCTGCCACCCTGGTTGATATACATCATGAAAGCATTTTCCTGATCGGGCTCCAGAATATCCCTGGTGGTACTGAGAAAGATTACCAGATCAAAATCCAGTAATCCGGATGCGGTAAAAACCGATGCCTCTTCGGTATGGGTGATCTCAAAATCATTTTCTGCACCAAGATTTCGCAAGGTAGACACACCTTTTTCTATAGACCCATGACGAAAACCCGCGGTTTTGGTAAATACCAAAATGCTGGCCGACTCCTGATCTTGTAGCGGTAATTCTTTTTCCTCCTCCGATTGTGGCTGGCATTGCAATATCATGAAGCAGAAAAAAAGCAAGAAAGTAATTTTCCAAGGAACTTGTCTCATAAGAAATATGAATTTAAGCATCTCAACAGCAAAATAAGCAGAGAATTACTAAGTGTTGGTGAGCGACATCAGATATTTTTTGGGGGTAGTACCATATTTTTTCTTGAAAGCAGTGATAAAATGACTTGCCGTACTATAGCCTACCCGATGCCCCACTTCATTTACATTATACTGACCTGATTCGAGCATTTTGCGGGCGTAGTCCATTTTGTATTCGAACAGGAAAGTGTATACCGGCTCGCCATAAATTTGCTTAAAACCTTCTTTTAACTTTTTTAACGGTAGTCCTATTTGCTGAGACAGCTCGGATAATGATGGCGGTTCGGTCATTTGAGCTATAATTATCTCTTTGGCCTGGCGGATACGCCTCACATTATCTTCGTCTACTAAAAAAGGGCAGTTCTCGGCATCGGCGTCCACATTTCGGTTAAAATAAAGAGACATCAACTCATAAACCTTGGCCCTTATATAAAGTTCTTTTACAGAGGGATGAAGGTTAAAGTTGATAACCTGACTAAGGATGACCGCCATAGCCGGACTGATATCTTCCTGTGCATAGTACTTTTTATCCCGATTCTCGGCAGTGAGGAAGTGAATATAGTCTGCTTCTCTTGAGAAAAGTGCATGAAAGTTACGAATCGTCATTACCACAGATACCAACCAACTTTCGGCTTGCAATTCAAGGTTCAGCGGTAGGTCGATTTGAGGATTATAGAGCAATAACGAATTCTCGTCGCTTACTTCTAAGGCATAGCGCCCTTCATTGAAAACGAATTTTCCACTGCCTTTAAGGCAAAAATGAAACTGGATG
The DNA here is from genome assembly GCA_039768345.1 of Flavobacteriaceae bacterium. Lineage (GTDB taxonomy): Bacteria > Bacteroidota > Bacteroidia > Flavobacteriales > Flavobacteriaceae > JAHEJJ01. The sequence continues at coordinate 5,787 of JBDNAQ010000283.1, read as the reverse complement.
TGTGAATTGTCGATCTCTCGCCTAACCCTCTGAATATCGGGGCCTTCATTCTGAATTTTCAGTACATAAAAGCCATTTTCCAATACTATTTCTTCCATCGAACCTTGAGCGATATTTTTGAGTGCCATAGTGAAACTGGATTTAATAATTTATTTAGAATCTTTCTAAATAATATTGGTCCAAATCCCAATATTTACTGCAAATGTAGCGTATTCCAGTGAAAATCTGATTTTTAATAATTTGAAAACTTAGAACGTTATAATTAGTACCTCCAGCGTTATTTTTGCCCGATTACTCCTTTTATTTTTGTCTAGCTCAATTGAATACATGAAGGCATACCATATATCGAGGCATCATTCTTTTTACACCATAGGCCTGAGCTATAAAAAAGCTAATGCAGATATACGCGGCAAGTTCAGTCTTGAACCCGCAGCAATGGAGCACCTATTGGTAGAGGCCCGGAAGGAAGGTATAGATGGTCTCTTGATCATTTCAACCTGTAACCGAACAGAACTTCATGGCTTTGCTCAGCATCCATTTCAACTTATAAAGCTTTTATGCGACCATACCAAAGGCACTGTTGAAGAGTTTCAGGAAGTGGCCTATGTTTTGAAAAACTATGATGCTATAGACCATTTGTTCAAGGTGGGAACAGGATTGGATAGTCAGATCCTTGGTGACTTTGAAATTATCGGGCAGATCAAAAACAGTTTCTATCGATCCAAAAAACAAGGACTTACCAATCACTTTCTGGAACGTTTATGCAATTCCATTATTCAGGCCAGCAAGCGGGTAAAAAACGAAACCAGTATTTCATGCGGCGCGACCTCAGTAGCCTTTGCTTCGGTTCAGTATATCCTGAGAAATATCGATAACGTTTCGGAAAAAAATATTCTGCTCTTCGGTACTGGAAAAATTGGGAGGAATACCTGTGAAAATCTGATCAAGCATACCGGTAATCATCATATCACACTGATTAACCGCACAAAAAATAAAGCCGAGAAAGTAGCAGGTAAATTTCATTTAACGGTAAAGGACTATGGTGATCTGCAGGCTGAGATCAGAAAAACCGATGTGCTGATCGTAGCCACTGCTGCTCCTACTCCGACAATTACCGGAGATCTGATCCATTCTAAAAAACCACTGCTGATCCTGGACCTGTCTATTCCCAAAAATGTAGCCCCTGAAGTGGCTGAACTGCCCCAGGTATCGTTGCTTCACCTGGATTATCTCTCCCAGATTACCGACGAGACCCTGGAAAAGCGAAAAGAACATATTCCACAGGCGCTAACTATCATCGATGAGGTAAAGACAGATTTCATTCAATGGCTGGAAACCCGGAAATTTGCTCCGGTCATTAAAGCCCTGAAGAAGAAACTAAAAACGATGAAGGAGGAGGAAATCGACTTCCAGTCTAAAAAGATAAGCGATTTCAATGCACAACAGGCAGATCTGGTCTCGGACCGGATTATTCACAAGATCACCAAACGCTTCGTAAACCATTTGAAAGATTCAGACATCGATGCAGAAGACAGTCTTGAATTTATCCAAAAGGTATTCCAACTTGAAGTGGAATCCCCATGAACAGAATCATCAGGATAGGCAGCCGCGATAGTGATTTAGCACTATGGCAAGCCAATACCGTTAAAGCTCGCTTAGAAGAGTTGGGTGTTGGTTCTGAAATCATCCCTATTCAGTCTGAAGGAGATCTCATTACCGATGTTCCCCTGTACGAATTGGGGATCACAGGGATTTTTACCCGCTCGCTTGATGTCGCCTTGCTGAAAGATAAGATCGACATTGCGGTCCATTCTATGAAAGACGTTCCTACCCAGCTGCCCAAAGGTATTGTAAAAGCTGCTGTTTTGGAACGGGCCAACCCCACCGACGTACTGATTCATAAAGGATTGGATTTTCTAAATGCTGAAGGGATCCTGGCCACTGGTAGCTTAAGAAGAAAAGCGCAATGGCTGCATCGCTATCCGCTTCATACCGTGGTAGATCTTAGAGGTAACGTGCCAACCCGATTAAGAAAACTGAAAGAAGAATCCTGGAATGCCGCAATTTTTGCGACTGCCGGACTGGAACGCCTGAAGCAGCTTCCGGAAAAAAGTGTCGAATTGCAATGGATGGTCCCTGCCCCGGCTCAAGGTGCAATATTAGTGGTAGCACAGCAAAAAGATCAGCAAATTGTAGATCTTCTAAAGCCATTGAACCATCATGTCACAGATATATGCACCTCAGCAGAACGTGAGTTTCTCAGGGAGCTCGAGGGGGGTTGCTCTGCCCCAATCGGGGCTCTGGCCAGAATGGAGGGTGAAAAGATTTGCTTTAAAGGTGTTCTTGGCTCGGTTGATGGCAAACAATTGCTGAGGGTCGAGCAAGAGGCCGACATCAACTCTTTGGAAGGACTTGGACGCAAGTGTGCTAAAAAGATACTTTCAGAAGGAGGTGGGGAGATTTTAAATACTTTAAAATCTCGTACCGGTTTATGATACAATTACTGTCTACCAAAATCCTTTCTCCAAAACAAAAAGAGATTTTACAATCCTCAGGTATTCAACTGACGGAATACAACGCCATTGACATTGAGTACAAGGATTTTATTCCCGAAGGGGATTTTGATCATTATATTTTCACCAGTCAGAATGCCGCAAGAAGTTTTCTCAGAGCAGTCGATAAGCTGAGCCCGGCTAAACGCGAAAACGTACTGGAAAAAAGATGTTTTTGTGTCGGAGAAAAAACATCTTCGCTCTTAAACCATAAAGGTCTGAAAATTATAAAAACATCGAAAAATTCGTCCGAATTGGGTTATTTTATTGCTAAATCATTTAAAAATGATTCGTTTTTGTTCTTTTGTGGAAATAGAAGAAGGAGAGAATTACCAGACATTCTCAGTAAATATACTATTCGGTATGAAGAAAAAATAACATATAATACGATATTCAACACTGAAGAAATATCCGGACTATTCGATGGGGTTCTTTTCTACAGTCCGAGTGGTGTTCAAAGCTATGTTTCCAGAAATGATTTAAAGAACATCACTGCTTTCTGTATAGGTGAAACAACTGCAGCCGAAGCTGTTGTTCACACAAATAAAGTATTCGTGGCGGAAAACCAGACTATAGAAAGTGTCGTAAAAAGCGCACTGACACATTTTATATCCAAACAAGAGCAATAAATTATGAATGATTTGTTTTTAAGAGCCCTGAAAGGCGAAGAGGTTTCCAGGCCTCCGGTGTGGATGATGAGGCAGGCAGGAAGATATCTGCCCGAGTTTATGGCTATCCGGGAGAAACATGATTTTTTTACGAGATGCCAGACACCCGAACTGGCTTCGGAAATCACCGTACAGCCTATACGCAGGTTTGGAATGGATGCCGCCATACTTTTCAGCGATATCCTGGTTATACCGCAAGCGATGAATATTGAAGTAGAGATGAAGCCAGATTTCGGGCCTTTTCTGCCCAATCCTATCCGCACAGCCGCCGACGTGGAAAAAATAGAAGTGCCAGATGTTTCTATCGAACTGGACTATGTAATGAAGGCCATAGAGATGACCTTGGAAAAACTTGATGGTGAGGTGCCGTTGATCGGGTTTGCAGGAGCCCCGTGGACTATACTTTGCTATTGCGTACAGGGACAGGGCAGTAAATCTTTCGATCAGGCCAAAGCCTTTTGCTTCACTCATCCCCTGGCAGCACACAAACTCCTGCAGAAGATTACCGATACTACGATTGCCTATCTGAAAGCAAAGGTAAAGGCCGGAGTACATTGTGTTCAACTCTTTGATTCCTGGGGAGGGATGTTATCTCCGGTAGACTATGCTGAGTTTTCACAGCAATACATACAAAAAATTGTGCGAGCCCTTCAAGACGAAGCACCGGTTATCGTTTTTGCTAAAGGATGTTGGTTTGCATTAAAAGAGCTGTCCCAGACCGGAGCAGCTGCCTTAGGGGTGGATTGGACCTGCTCTGCGATCAATGCTCGTTACCTCTCGGGAGGGAAGATCACTCTTCAGGGTAACCTGGATCCAGCCCGTTTGTTATCGCCTCCTGCAACGATCAGAAATATGACACATAACATGATAAGAGAATTTGGGAAAGACCGGTATATCGCAAATCTTGGCCATGGTATTCTTCCAAATATCCCTTTAGAGAATGTGTCTGCATTTATAAATGCAGTTAAAGAATACAAGGAATAAATGAACTTATGGGTATTTATACGGTCCTTGAAACCCACTCAACTATGGAAACTCTTAAGCCTATCTATTGGCAATTTGTCAAAGATTTGGCCTACATGGCGAGCTACCAAAAAGAGTGTGGAATACGCCTCGAAATATTATGGCCGTCAACATCAGAAAAATACACCGGCCAATGCATTTAGGCACGCCTTATGGAATTACCTTATCGCCCACAGATGCGTGAAAAATACGGCACATATAAAAGAGAGCTTGTTATGGACCAAAAATATTACCGATCTGCATGAAGACCTTTTTTCTAACAGTGAATTGGCCAGAGCAATGGACCTACACAACAATGCCATTGGCCGATTAATTTATAGGGATCATAGGAACAAAAGTGAATCGGAAATTCTGGAAATTTTTGTCGGGATGACCAAAAATTCACAAAGAGTTAGCTCAATTAAGCAATTGGACAATGTTGCTCAAGACATATTGATCTATATTGAAGAATTCACTCCAATTGAATAGAACTTTTGATATCTAAATAATTATTCGAAAAGATAGATGGGCATAATAGAAAAATACGAAAAGCGCTTCGAATATGCAGGTATCTTGATGAATCTGTTTTTAGCATTTCAATTTTTTATACTGTGGTATAGCCCGGATTTAGACCAGGCCGGTAAAATAAATACCTCACTTTGGCTGATTTTATTTGAATTCTTTATGGTCCATTCAAGTGTTATCCTGGCGATTTTACCTAAAAGAGTGTCATTTATTTTCCTCTTTGTTTTTTATGGGGCATTTGCCTGGCTATTCAATAAAATGGTGCCAGGAAATCTTATTCTCTATATCTATTTAATATTGGTGTTTAATCGTATGCGATATGCCTTCTATGAAGTAAAACCGCTAATTAAAAAGCGTACACTTTGGAGTTCCAGCCTTGCATTTGTTTCATATCTGATACTGATGGTCCTGATCGCTTTGGGCAATCCATATGTATCTAGATTAGGTTTGACTGAAGATTTTTTAATCACATCTGGATATACTCAATTAGCGTCTGATAGTGGATTATTTATAGAACAGCCACATTTAGCCCTATGCCTGGGGTGCATTTATTATATAGTATTGAGCGTGGAAGCTATTCTTTTGTCCAGGTATTGGCAGGTGGATAACGTACATCAAACTAAAATGAACTAGTATGAAAAACGAGTTTTACCTCTACATACAGGAACTGCAAGAAATTATTACCTCAAAGATCGAAGAGATAGACGGAGTCGCAGTTTTTAAGCAAGATATCTGGCAAAGACCAGAAGGTGGCGGTGGTCGTACTCGTGTCATCGAGGAAGGAGCGGTTTTTGAAAAAGGAGGTGTCAATATTTCAGCTGTTCACGGGGCCTTACCTAAAAGCATGCAAAATTATTTTGGTGTAGGTGATGTAGATTTTTTTGCCTGCGGTCTTAGCCTTGTTTTACACCCTAGAAGTCCCATGGTGCCAACAGTACATGCGAATTGGAGATATTTTCAAATGTATGATCAAAAAGGGCAGATTATAGATCAATGGTTTGGTGGCGGACTGGATCTTACCCCTTATTATTTGTTTGATG
>JBDNAQ010000282.1:0-3024 GCA_039768345.1 Flavobacteriaceae bacterium | reverse complement strand
TGAATTAACCGATCGGGGTCGGACTCCAGAACCAAACGAACATCGATTTCTGCCCTGGCCCAGCCAGGTATTATAGTCCTCACTTTTTCATCAATCCATCCGGATTGCATACCCCGAATATTCAGAGAAGGATATTGAATGGATTCCTGGTAATAGCTGCCCACCTTGTCGGATTTTGCAATCTGAAGCCTGTCTTTTATCTGCGTCTCATCGTCGGGTACGGCTTTAAGGATCTTTTCGGTTTCCGCATCGATGGAAATCCCGTCATAAAAACCATCGATGGTTACTCTCCCGTCATCGTCTTTCATCGAGGCGAGTAATTTGGAAAGTCTCAGGGCGGGGTTAGGCGCGTAATTACCAAAATGACCACTGTGCTGGGGTACCATCGGACCATAGGTGGTTAATTGTAATGTGGCAATACCGCGGGCGCCAAATGTAAGTGTAGGGCGGTTTGTAATATGTCGTGGCCCATCAAATATGATCAGCATGTCTGCTGCAAGAAGAGCGGCATTTTTTGTAACCGCCCCGGGAAGTTGCGGAGAACCCAGTTCTTCCTCAAAATCCATAATTACCTTGAGGTTATAATTAGGTTCTATGTTCAATTCTTCCGAAGCATCCAAAGCTGTTAAAAACATCGCTACCGGACCTTTGGCATCGCTTGCTGAACGTGCAAATACCCGCCATTCATCGTCATAATCCGTTATGGCGCTCCAGGGGAGGGCTTCCCATTCCCCGGCCTTATTTCTTTTTTTGAGGGTTGGACTATACGGGCTTTCCTGGAACCATCGGGTTGAATCCACTGGCTGCCCGTCTATTTGCAAATAGATCAAAACGGTCTTTTTAGCATTATTGTGTTTCCGTTCAGCCAGCAGCAATGGCACAGTTTCTGTTTCAATCCGCGTATTGCTAAACCCTCGCTGCGCAAAAGCCTGCTCGCACCAGACAATGTTCTTCTCAATTTCAGCCGGATAAAAGGCATCATTGGGAATACTCAGTAATTCATTTAGCAGGGGGAAGGAAGAGGCGGTATATTTTCTGGCAGTTTTATCTAATCGATCACGATCTAATTCTTGCCCGAGGAGGTTGAAATTAATAAAAAGAATGAAGAATATACAGAATGTATTGACAAATAGAGAAGATCTCATTTCAGCGGAGCTTTGATTCCAATAAATGTAAAAATCCTACGCCTTATTACCTAATCGAAAATGCCTTTTCGCCACTGCATAATCCTAATCAATAATGCCGGTACTATACTTGCGACAAATAAGATGAACGTTTTTTGAGCATTACCAAAATTTAGGAATGATTTATTGGTCTGGCGACGGCAAACAGGGCATTCGTTAAAATTTAACCATGCTGATGCACATCATATTATAATTGATTCTTCGTGGGTAATTTCGAGCTGTAATTAACGTATCAAAGCAAAGTTTGTCCCATTCTTTTAAGTTTTCCCACCGGACATGATCTAGATACAATCCGGTAACCTACCCGACCGTCGAATTTGCTATTAAAATGAATTAGCATGAAATACAACACTATTATTATCGGAGGAGGCTTAGCCGGACTGACTGCCGGAGCCACGCTCACCAAATTCGGAAAGAAGGTTCTCTTGTTAGAACAGCATCACAAACCCGGTGGCTGCGCTACCACTTTTAAACGAGGTGATTTCATCATTGAAGTTGGGCTTCATGAAATGTGTGGGTTTGAAAAAGATGGGACGATCTTGCGAATATTCAATATGCTGGATGTCGATCAAGGGGTTGAACTTTTACAAGTACCTGAACTATATGCTGTGCATTCAGACCAGGAGAAGTTTGTGTTTCCACACACCTTTGCTGCAGCGACCAAAGCACTGATCGAAAAATATCCTGAGGAGGAAAAAGGGATCAGGCGTTACATGAAATTCATCAACAGCATTCGGAAAGAAGGAGTGAAATTGCCTCGGACGCCCTTGAAACGCAAGCTGCTCTATCCGCTGATGCCCCTGCTCTATCCCAATCTCGTACAGGCATCCCGACATACGGTCGGATCCTGGCTAGACAAGTACATCGGCAACGAGAACGCAAAACTCGATCTATTAGCACATATTGTGTATTGGGGCGACGACCCTTATACCCTATCCATGTTCTACTACGGCCTGCCATTTTCCAGCTTTATTGGGAGCGGTGGTTACTTTATAAAAGGTGGCTCACAACAGCTTTCCGATCATCTGGCAGCATACATCGAAAAGCATGGCGGCACTGTACTATTGGGTAAGAAAGCAGAGAAAATCATCACCAGGAATGGCCAGGTAACCGGCGTCAGTTTCCGCGATAATTTTAATGACCGTATGGAATCCGTTACCATAGAATGCGATAATGTCGTGGCTAATTGTGCCATTCCCATAGTACCTGATATGCTCGATGAGCCTTATGCAACAACGCTCAGAGAACAAATCGCTGATAAGACCAATGCTTGCTCCTTGTTAAATATTTATCTGGGCTTTAATTCTGATTTAGATGCATTTGGTGTAAAACACTACTCTAATTCTTTTAGGGGAGATGATGTAAAGACTATGAAAGACATTTACCATAACAATACAGGCGATTGGTCTAAACGCAGCTTCGTCTTTGTAGATTACAACAAAGTAGATGCCCAACTGGCGCCTCCCGGGAAATCCGTAGGTGTAATCTGCTGTGCAGACTATCTAAAGGACTGGGATGGACTGAGCAAGGAAGACTACAAAGCAAAAAAGGAAGAAGTGGCTCAAATTTTATTAGGCCGACTGGATAAAAAATTTCCCGGAATACGGGAAAGCATTGAATATTACGAAGTCGCCACTTCGAAAACTATTAAACGATATACCTCAAATACCGCCGGATCGGTTTACGGCTTTGCTCAAACCAAAGAGCAGTGCGCTACTAACCGACTGAGAAATAATTTCCTCATACCTAACCTGTATTTTGCCTCGGCATGGGCATTCCCCGGTGGCGGATTTGAAGGTTCCATCATGGGCGGTTTTTTGGCTGCCTTGCAGATGACCAG
>JBDNAQ010000281.1:0-4319 GCA_039768345.1 Flavobacteriaceae bacterium | reverse complement strand
CTGGTACTCAGACATTTTGAGGATTTCGGAATTGAATACACCCTGACCGATGGTCTGGAAGCTGAGGATTTTGAAAAGGAGATAAAGGAGAATACCAGGGTGATCTATGTGGAGACACCCTCCAACCCCTTGCTGACATTAACTGATCTTGAAGCAATCTCAGAGGTGGCCACAAAACACGGGCTTGTTTCTATGATCGACAATACATTTGCCAGCCCGGTAAACCAGACACCGATTGATTTCGGAATTGATGTGGTGATCCATAGTGCTACCAAATACATGGGAGGCCATTCCGATATATGTGCGGGGGCTGTGGCTTCGACCGCAGAAAATATGGACAGGATCTTTAAAATGGGTATCGCCCTGGGCGGAAGCCTTAGTGATTATACCGTCTGGCTGCTCGAAAGAAGTATAAAAACGATGGGAATCAGGGTCCGGGCTCAAAACAGGAATGCTCAAATATTGGCAGAATACCTGGATAAGCATCAGGATATTGAAAGGGTCTACTACCCCGGATTACCATCACATCCTGGTCATGAACTGGCCGCCCGGCAGATGAAAGGATTTGGGGGCATGATGTCTTTTGAACTAAATATGGGATTAGATGCCGATATATTTATGAAGGCTCTGCATATGATTAAGTCTTCAATGAGCCTTGCAGGTGTTGAGAGCACTGTTCTTTCCCCGGCTAAAACCTCGCACGCGCTCATGCCACCCGAGGAACGTATTAAACAAGGCATATCAGACAGGCTTATTCGTTTTTCTTTGGGCATTGAGGAGGCCGAAGACATTATAGCCGATATCGATCAAGCCATCGAACATACCAAAAAAACGACCGCCTTAGTCGATTCTGAAAATTATTAATCCTAAGACATACATGAAACTCGATATTTTAGTTTTTGGCGCCCATCCTGACGATGCGGAATTGGGCGCAGGTGCCACTATTGCCAAAGAGGTTGCCCTGGGCAGAAAGGTCGGTATTATCGACCTCACCCGTGGAGAACTCGGTACGCGGGGGACTCCCGAGATAAGGGATATGGAAGCCGACAAGGCAAGAGAAATTCTTGGTCTTACTATTCGGGAAAACCTGGAATTTGCAGATGGTTTTTTTATCAATGATCATGAACATCAACTGGCCATTATAAGAACGATCCGCAAGTATCGCCCGGATATCGTTTTATGCAATGCAATAGAGGATCGCCATATCGACCATGCCCGGGGAAGCAAGTTGGTTAGCGAATCCTGTTTTCTGAGCGGATTGGTAAAGATCGATACCAGACTTGAAGGTGATGATCAGTGGCAGGAACCGTGGAGGCCAAAACAGGTATATCACTATATACAGTGGAAAAACCTCGAGCCCGACTTTGTTGTGGACGTTTCTGGTTTTGTTGACAAGAAAATGGATGCCATTGCCGCTTATTCCTCACAATTCTACGATCCGAAGAGCGATGAACCGGAAACACCGATCAGCAGCAAGAATTTTGCCGAAAGTATCCGTTACAGAGCAAGAGATCTCGGTAGATTGGCAGGGGTAGAATATGCCGAGGGATTTACTGTAGAAAAGCATATCACAGTAAATACGCTTCGCGATATTTATTAGCTGGCTCTATGATAACGAGCCTGGGGTTTAGGTAGTGTAAAATAAAAGCTGCTTCCGATATTCATGCTGCTTTCAACCCAGATTTGTCCTTTGTTATTTTCTACCATTTCTTTGCATAGCGATAATCCCAGACCAGTCCCTTTTTCATTATTAGTCCCATAAGTAGAGACATTGGAACTTTTATCAAAAAGTTTACCCAGGGTAATTTTGTCCATCCCGACGCCGGTGTCTTTCACCGATATCTGCCAGCAATCTTCCAAATCTACTGCGTCGATGGTTATCATTCCATTCATCGGTGTGAATTTTAAGGCATTGCTGATTAGATTTCGAACAACTATATCTATCTGATTGGTATCCGACCAGATAAACGTATTTGGTTCAATATGGTTAACTATTTTGATCGACTTTTTCTTGGCGACCTCTTTTAACAGGTTCACATTTTCCTTTGTTAAGGATTCCAGGTCTACTACCGCAGGTTGGGTAACCGAACCGTTCATCTGGGTACGGCCCCAGGAGAGCAGGTTATTGAGTGTAAAGAATATATGATCGATATCTTCGCGCAGTTTGGGAATAAAATCAAGGAATTCATCCTTGCCCATTTCACCTTCTCCGAAAAGTTTTAAAAGCTCCTGCAAGGCACCAATCGGACCTCGTAGATCGTGTCCGATAATTGAGAAGAGCTTGTTTTTGGTATCGTTGCTTGAGTTGAGTTCTTTTTCTCGTTTCTCAAGTTTTTGTTGTTTGGCCTGAAGTTCAGTATTAAGTTTTTTCTGAACTTTCTGATTTCGGTGTACCAGAAGTGTTACCACCACAAATATGAGAAGTATAAGTAGTGCAGCGTTAACATAACGCTGCTGTGTAGCCAGGGCTCTTTTATTTTCTTCGATCAGTGTAAGCCTTTGCTGCTCGTAGTCTGTCTTTGTTTTTAGAAGCGTAAGACTCCTCTTGTTTTCATTTCGATGAAGGGTATCTGAGAGATCCTGAAAAATTTCATGAAATGCTAACGCTTTTTCAAACTGACCTTTATTCTTTTGGATCTTATAGAGCGTCAGCGCACATTTTTGTTTTCCTTCCATAAATCTAATACGGGTAGAAATATCGAATGCTTCCAGGGCATAACGTTCAGAAATACTGTCTTTTCCCTGATGCAGAAAGGCTTCGGCCATACCGTTATACAGATCGATCTTTCCACGATCATCATCGAGGTCCTGATGAAGCAATTCGCTCTGGTTGTACCAAAAGAGCGCCCATTTGAAATCTTGCTGTTTCAAATACACTTTGCCTTTTATTTCATAGGCAAATGCAAGCCAGTCTATTATATTATTCTTTTCAAAAATGCCGATACTCCGGTTAATATTAAACATGGCATAGTCGAGTTTTTCCATATCGGCATAAAGAGACGCCAGATTACTCATGGTTTCGGCCTGATAGATCTCATTTCCGATTTCATCATTGATCTTCTTTACTTTTTTGAAGAAGACAAGGGCCTGATTATAGTCCTTCTGTGCAGCATAAAGGTTGGCAATATTCTCATTCATGATGGACTGCATGTCCTTATTGTCGATTTTTTCGGCCAGTTCAATTCCTGCCAGATAACCGCTTAAGGCTTTGGCATAATCCCCCTTATATCCATTCTCGCCGGCCAGATTGTTGATAATTCGCAGGGCCAGATCATCATCTTCGATTTGCTGCGCCAGGACGAGGCCTTTTGTATAAAAATTGATGGCCCTGTCGTTCTGTCCCAAATCTGAATGATAGTCTCCCAGCCGGAGAAAGGCGAAACTCTCACCTCTGGTGTATTGGGCCAGCTTACTATATTTTTGTGCCTCCTTGGCCAGTATGTGAAGACTGTCCGCATCGTAGTATCGCATATGACTGCCAAGTCGGATCAGCAGATCGATGTATACTGTGTCTTGTTTGCTAAAATGAGGATCAGCGCTCAGGATTTGTATGCTGTCTTTGAGCTGTTTTCTTATCTCGGTTTGCGGATAGCAGTGGAAAACGCCCAGCATAAAAAAGAATATGACTCCAAGTGATCTAAACACTGATCTGGGTAAAAGGTTAAGGTTGGCTGTTTTAAACACGGTCTGGGGGACTGTAAATTGTATGATAAAAATACTTCCTACAGTCGGCCTGTTCTAAATAATGTTGTGAATCATCTGAATTTGTGTGTTAGATCGGAATAAGCTGTTGTTTTATCGATAATTTAGGGCTTTCAGCTCATAAATGTAGGAAAAGTATGTAAATGAAGATAGATAGACTACGTTGCTATTTTGTGAAATATTGTAATCTTTTATTTTGAAGCAATGTGTAAAAAAAATTACCTTTGCCACCTCCATGAAATGGTGGTTGTAGCTTCCGCCTTCTTCACTCTCACTATGAGTCGGTGATTGCGGCGGACAGGCAGCATCGCTACAACATGAAGTTGTAGCATCACCTTATAGGAAAATGGTGGTTGTAGCTTCCGCCTTCTTCACCCTCACTATGAGTCGGTGAATGCGGCGGACAGGCAGCTTCGCTACAACATGAAGTTGTAGCAGCACCTTATAGGAAAATGGTGGTTGTAGCTCAGCTGGTTAGAGCGCTGGATTGTGGTTCCAGAGGTCGCCGGTTCGAACCCGGTCTTCCACCCTACTGACGCTCCCTTCGGTCGGTCAGCATGATCAGCCCGAAGGGGTTAGCGGAAGTAGTGCTGACATAGCCTGCTATCGTCAGTACT
>JBDNAQ010000034.1:0-2796 GCA_039768345.1 Flavobacteriaceae bacterium | reverse complement strand
CGGTAGACGAGCTTAATTCCTGGATCGGTATGCTGAGAGACCAAGATCTGGAGAAGTCCGATGTGGAAATGCTCATGTCCATTCAGAATAATCTGTTCACCCTGGGGGCGATGTTGGCAACCGATCCTAATAAGGCAGTCTTGAAAAGTGGCAAAGAACGCCTCGATATACCACTGATCCATGAAGAGGATATCAGAAAACTCGAACAGGCTATCGACCTGATGAACGAGGTACTTCCGCCGATGACACACTTTATACTCCCGGGAGGGCATCAAATAGTGTCAAGCTGTCATATCGCCAGAACCGTATGTAGAAGGGCAGAGAGAATGACCAGTCTCCTCAATGAAAATGAACCTTTAGATAAGGTTATACTGACCTACCTGAACAGGCTTTCAGACTTTTTATTCGTATTGGCACGAAAATTGTCAAGCCAATTCAAGGTAGAGGAGGTGAAGTGGATACCCTCGAAAAAGGTCTAATAATTTCCTGTTTTCTTCGTTATCAAATTACCAAATCTCGAAATTATTCATATTTTATTGGATTTAAAGCCGAAAAAACTTGGATGATTGGCATTAAAAATTATTTTTGCAAAAATTTAAAATTATAGTAAACCATGTACTGGACATTAGAATTAGCTTCCTACTTGAGTGATGCTCCCTGGCCAGCCACAAAAGATGAATTGATAGATTATGCTATCAGGACCGGCGCACCATTAGAAGTTGTGGAAAATCTACAATCTATGGAAGAGGAAGGCGGTGAGATTTATGAATCCATAGAAGAAATATGGCCAGATTATCCCACTGAGGAGGATTACCTCTGGAATGAAGACGAATACTAAGAAATTATATCGTGTTAATAAGATTAAAAAGTCTCTTTGGAGGCTTTTTTTTTATGTAATTTTGACAGTCCTTACGGAGAACTGACTGCCACCACGCTTCTGGAATGAAAATTGTACTTCAGCGTTAGGTTAGCGACTTCAGATCAGTATTCATCTCTGCGGGCGCAGGCAGCAAAACAAAAAACATATATGAGTTTACTAAATACCGTACTCAAAACGTTCGTAGGAGATAAAGCGAAGAAGGACGTTAAGGCATTACAACCTTTGGTTTCTGAGATCAACAGAAGTCATGAATCCATAAAAAACCTCAGCCACGATGAATTGAGGGCGAAAACCCCTGAATTTAAATCCATAATAGCAGAAGCGATTCAGCCTGTTCAGAATCAGATCGATAAATTAAAAGAAGAGGTTCTGAGTTCCCAGGATATCGATCGGAATGAAGAATTATATGGGGAAATAGATAAATTGGAAGAAGAGGCATATAAGATTACTGAAAAAACGCTTAACGATCTTCTCCCTGAAGCTTTTGCGGTGATAAAAGAAACCGCCCAGCGATTTGTAGACAACGAAGAAATAAAGGTTCAGGCTACAGAATTTGATCGATCCCTGTCCGGAACCAAGGAATATGTATCTCTCCAGGGCGATTCTGCAATCTGGCTGAATTCATGGGATGCCGCCGGGAAAGAAGTAACCTGGGACATGGTCCACTACGATGTTCAGCTGATCGGTGGTATTGCACTTCATAGGGGTAAAATTGCTGAGATGCATACTGGTGAGGGTAAAACACTGGTAGCTACGCTGCCTATGTATTTGAATGCACTCCCTGGAAAAGGGGCTCATCTGGTTACGGTAAACGACTATCTGGCGAAAAGAGATAGTGCATGGATGGGACCAATATTTGAATTTCATGGCCTTTCTGTAGACTGTATTGACCATCATAAACCCAATTCTGAAGGAAGAAGAGCCGCCTATAATGCCGATATCACCTATGGTACAAACAATGAATTCGGATTCGACTACCTCCGTGATAATATGGCCCATACTCCCAACGACCTGGTACAGCGACCCCATCACTATGCTATCGTGGATGAGGTCGATTCGGTACTGATCGATGACGCCCGAACCCCACTGATCATTTCAGGACCGGTGCCGGAAGGAGACCGTCATGAGTTTAACGAATTGAAACCCAAAGTCTCTGAAATAGTGCAAAAACAGCGTCAGTACCTCACAGGAGTACTGGCTGAGGCCAAAAAACTGATTGCCGAGGGTGATTCCAAGGAAGGGGGCTTTCTATTGCTAAGAGTACAGCGTGGGCTTCCAAAAAACAAAGCCCTTATCAAATATCTCAGTGAAGAGGGTGTTAAGCAGCTTTTACAGAAGACCGAGAATTTCTATATGCAGGATAATAACCGGGAAATGCCAAAGGTAGATGCCGAGTTATTGTTTGTGATCGATGAAAAGAACAACCAGATCGAACTGTCCGATAAAGGGATCGAGGTCATCTCCGATGAAAATCAGAAAGACTTTTTCGTGATGCCCGATATTGGCAGTGAAATTGCCAAGATCGAACAACTCGGACTCCAGATAGAAGAAGAAGCTGAGAAAAAAGAGGAGCTGTTTAAGGACTTCGCCGTAAAAAGCGAACGCATCCATACAATGAGCCAGTTGTTAAAAGCCTATACACTTTTTGAAAAAGATGTGGAGTACGTGGTGATCGACAACAAAGTGCTGATTGTTGATGAACAGACAGGTCGGATCATGGACGGACGTAGATACTCAGACGGCCTTCATCAGGCCATCGAAGCGAAGGAGAATGTGAAGATCGAGGCTATGACCCAGACCTTTGCGACCATCACGCTGCAGAACTACTTCCGTATGTACAATAAACTTGCGGGTATGACGGGTACGGCCGTTACAGAGGCCGGGGAGTTCTGGGAGATCTACGAATTGGATGTTGT
>JBDNAQ010000033.1:0-11336 GCA_039768345.1 Flavobacteriaceae bacterium | reverse complement strand
CCAGCATCATTCTTTAGCAGCAATACGCTAAATCCATTTGCAAGAATCCCAAGAAAAGATAGGCCGATCACCAGGTTAGATCCTATCTCCTGAGGATTGTTTATCCTTTTTGCGGCTTCAATGATAAGGATAATGGCGACAACGATCAGTGTGGCAGAATTTACAAAAGCCGCAATAATTTCGGCCCTTTTATAACCAAATGTTCTATTAACAGAGGCTTCTTTTCGCGATAAGAGGGTGGCGCCGTAACTTATCACAAGCGAAAGAACATCGCTGAAATTATGAAGCGCGTCTGATAAAAGAGCTAAACTACCTGAAATTATCCCACCAATAACCTGTGCAACGGTGATCAGAATATTGAGCAATATTGAGATCAATAAATTGCGTCCTTTCAGGTCTTTTCCGTGACTATGGTGATGGTGAGAATGAGAATGACCCATACTAAGCGAAAATCAATTTGATAATTTTATAGTTCCCGGCAGGTCTGATATATAGAATATGTCCTGGTTAAATAACGTCTCAGGTAAATCTCAAACGCAGGGTATCTTTTCTACCCTTCTTTCGTGCCGGCCACCTTCAAATTTCGTATTCAAAAATGTTTTTACCATATCCAGTGCCTGCGCAAGGGAAATAAATCGAGCGGGTAGGCTGAGGATATTAGCATCATTGTGTTCCCTGGCTAATGCTGTAATTTCCTTGTTCCAACAGAGGGCTGCGCGTACTCCCTGGTGTTTATTAGCCGTCATACTGGCCCCGTTCCCACTACCGCAGATTATAATACCGAGAGAAACGCTTCCTTTTTCAACTTCTTCGGCTACAGGATGAATAAAATCAGGGTAATCAACGCTATCCGAACCATCGGTTCCGTGGTTAATGACTTCGATATTCATGGATTTAAGCAATCCTACTATCGCCAATTTATATTCAGTTCCTGCGTGGTCGTTTCCTATAGCAATTTTCATGATCCGGTGGTTTATTAACTGTAACAAAGTTACGAATCGAGGTGGTATTCAAATCTTTTAAACTTATTAACATCTTTTATCGCGATATTATCTCAATCTATTGAAAATGAAAGAACAGCGTTTTCTGATAAATGTTCATTGAATGAGGACAATTTTCAAAAAATATATTTTCAATATTCAATTTTATTTTGATTAGTAAATCATCTTTAAACCAGAAACTAAACTTGTCTTTTTTTAGTTAGAAATTATCACACGAATATATGGAGCTATCAACATGGTAATAGCGGTAATTTTATCAAACTTTATTGTTGATTACTATAGTTGAACATCGTGTATAAATTACTTAATTCTCTGAAAATGTGATCGGTCCGAAAATCATAATTTGTGAACAAACCACCAGGACTGTTGAAAGCAAATTTTAGTCCGAATAATTATCAGTGCTATTCACAAGCTATAATAACCACTATATTTTAAATTAAATAACAAATAATATACATATATAGAATATGAATTTGTTAATAAGCCAATAAGCTTCCTTAATTGCAGCTAAAAGCTTAAGGATTATAATTTGTAATTTTCCGCCATAAAAAAATTTTAATGTCGAAGAGAAAAAAGCGTGCGAGAAGTCATAGGAAGAATGAAATTACAAAAGGAATTTTTACCGTACTGGAAGCAGAGCCTAAAAAGAGTTTTAATTACAAACAAATTGGGTCTAAATTAAATATTAGAGATACAGAAGGAAGGAATCTATTGATAAAGAAGCTCGGACAACTGACCGCTAAAAATAGAATTCAGGAAGAAAGCAAAGGAAAGTACAAGGCACTTAACAGCCGGACCATACATCGGGGAATTATAGATCTTATGCCAAAGGGTCATGCTTATGTGATCATAAAGGATATCAAGAAAGATGCGGTAGTACCTTTTAACAAGTTAAATAAAGCCTTTCATGGAGATGAGGTAGATGTATATCTATATTCCCGTAGAAATTCTAAACGACAGGAAGCGGAGGTGGTAAGGATTGTGAAGAGGAAGAAGGAGAGCTTTGTTGGTATTGTTGAAACACATAAAACTTTTGCATTTGTAAGGCCTACTGATAACAGGATGTACACAGACTTCTTTGTATCTACAGAAAACCTTGGTGGGGCAAAACAAGGTGAAAAGGTGGTGGTAAAATTATTGGAATGGCCTGAAGATGCCGGATCTCCTTTTGGAAAGATCGAGCAGGTACTTGGGATACCAGGGGAGCATCATACCGAAATACACGCCATTCTTGCTGAATATGGACTTCCATATGAGTTCCCTTTCGAAGTGGAGCAGCACGCTCAAAAAATCGATACAGAAATAAAAGCTGAGGAAATTGCAAAGCGCAGGGATTTTAGAGATATTCTCACTTTTACCATTGATCCTGCTGATGCAAAGGATTTTGATGATGCACTTTCGTTCAGGACACTGCCCAACGGACATTATGAGGTGGGTATCCATATAGCGGATGTATCTCATTATGTACGTCCGGACACCATATTAGAGGAGGAGGCATTTGAAAGGGCAACTTCGGTTTATCTCGTAGATCGCGTAGTACCGATGTTACCGGAAATATTATCTAATCAGGCATGTTCATTAAGGCCAAAAGAGGAAAAATATACTTTTTCAGCCGTGTTTGAAATAAATGACGAGGCCGAAGTAGTTAAAAGATGGTTTGGCCGAACGGTGATTAATTCCGATGAACGATTCGCCTATGAAGAGGCCCAGCATATCATTGAAACCAAAAAAGGGAATATTCCTGAAAAAATATCAATCCGTGATAGCGGATATACCGTTGGAGATGATATAACAGAAGCTGTGGTTAAGCTCGATAGTCTGGCTAAAACGATGAGGAAGGAACGTATGAATTCCGGTGCTATTTCCTTTGATAAATTGGAGGTTAAGTTTTATCTCAATGAAGAAAACAACCCTACAGGGGTATATTTTAAAGAAGCAAAAGACGCAAACAAACTCATTGAGGAATTTATGTTGCTGGCCAATCGTGAAGTAGCGCGTTTTATAGGGAAATCTACTCCTCCCAAAACCTTTATTTATAGAATACACGATCAACCCAATGAAGAGAAGCTCCTGGCTTTGAATGGAATTATTTCCCGTTTTGGACATAAATTGGACTTAAGGAACAGAAAAACCACCACGGATTCACTTAATAAATTGCTCGAAAACGTTAAGGGTAAAAAAGAACAGAATTTGGTAGATACCCTGGCGATCCGCAGTATGAGCAAAGCGATCTACACTACCGATAACATTGGCCACTACGGTCTCGCTTTTGAGTATTACACACATTTCACTTCACCGATCAGGCGTTATCCTGATATTATGGTACACAGATTGCTTCACCGCTATCTGGAAGGTGGTAAATCACCCAAGGCAGAATACTATGAAGAAGCAAGCAAACATTCGTCGGATATGGAAAACCTGGCCGCAAGCGCAGAAAGGGATTCCATAAAATACATGCAGATCAAGTATATGCAAGACCATGCTGAAAGCGAGTTTAAAGGGGTAATCTCAGGGGTTACCGAATGGGGCATATATGTAGAGATCATCGAGAACAAATGTGAAGGAATGATCCGGATCAGGGATTTAAAGGATGATTATTATACCTTTGATGAAAGCATTTATGCCCTGGTTGGCGAGCGCACTCGAACTACTTATCAACTTGGGGAAGAGGTTATAGTTATGGTAAAGAATACAGATCTGGTAAAACGGCATTTAGATTTTACATTGATCAGAAAGGCTTAGAAGCCAATAAACAGAAGATTTTTTTGTTATATTATTGTACGAATTATCTTAGAATTACCTCATAATGATGAAGTGGACGTTTTATTGTATTTTGATTTTTGGCGGGCAGGTACTATGTGGCCAAAATGAAGAGATAACCGTTTCCCTGGATGCATTTACTCAGATAAAGGCCTATGATGGCCTGTCTGTTAATCTCATAAAATCTAACGAGAACAAGGCTGTTATTTCTGGCGCAAATACCAAGAAGGTAGCTGTGGTAAATAATGAAGGCGTATTAAAACTAAGAATGGAAGTAACTAAGATTTTTAGTGGATATAGAACCTTTATCGATTTATATTATACAGAAACCCTGGTGGTTATCGATGTCAATGAGGATGCCAGGATCAGTTCTGAAGAAACCATCGAACAAGACGTATTGGAAGTTAAAGCACAGGAAGGCGGCGAAGTCATCATCGACGCCAAAGTGGAACAATTTCTGATAAAATCTGTTACAGGAGGGATAATTACAGCCACTGGCTCATCACAGAATCAGGATGTAGCCATTAATACCGGTGGCACATACAAGGGTAAGGAATTCAAGACCAAATTTACCACAGTGAACGTCAATGCCGGATCTACGGCTGAGATCAATGCCTCAGACTATGTAAAAGCCACAGTAAAAGCAGGAGGAGAGGTGCAGGTTTATGGAGACCCGGCTAAAATGGATGAAAAAACCGTATTTGGCGGAAAAGTACTGAGGATGTAAATTGTTAAAGTTCCCATGATAGATGATATACAGGCGGCGATTCCCCTAGGCTTCTTGCTAAGCTTCATGATCGGCCCTGTTTTTTTTGTACTTCTGGAAACCAGCGCCACCAAGGGTTTTAGAGCCGGACTGATTTTTGATTTTGGGGTGATTTTCGCCGATATTGTTTTTCTTTCCGTTGCATATTTCAGTAGCTTTCAATTATTGGAGAACCTGAGTAATCAACCAGGGCTCTATGTTTTCGGTGGGGTAATATTAGCAGTTTACGGGATCACCATTTTTTTCAACAGGGAGTATGCTGGGGCAAAGGCGGATATTAAGCCCAGAAAAGGCGGATACCTCAGTCTTTTTGTAAAGGGATTTTTGTTGAATTTTATCAATATTGGCGTACTGGTCTTTTGGCTGGGCGTGATCATAATAGTTGGCCCGAGCCTGGATAATGACCCGAACCGCATTGTTACTTTCTTTAGCAGTATGCTTGCGGCCTATCTTGCCACGGATATGGTAAAGATCTTATTAGCCAAGCAGCTGCGTAGAAAGCTCACCAGAGAAAGGATACGCTGGGTTAAAAAAGGACTGGGAATCGTCCTGATACTTTGCGGCGCCATCCTGATCACCAAAGGCTTCCTGCCAAAGGACAAATTAAATATTGAAAAGGGGATTGAAATGATGCGGGAGTAAATATTCCATTTCCACAGTTTTAATGGCCATTTAAGAACAAAAAAAAGCCCAACATAAGTCAGGATTAAAGTAGAGGCATCGATCGTCCCGATAGTTATCGGGAGAACTGCCGTACAAGCCACAAAAATAAATCCCAACGAAAAGTCAGGATTAAAGTAGAGGCATCGAGCGGATTCGAACCGCTGTACAAGCTTTTGCAGAGCTGTGCCTAGCCACTCGGCCACGATGCCTTATCAATCGGCAAATGTACTACATTTTCATACTTTTAGAAAGAAACTTAAGACCTCTTTTCGCAAAGAACGACCTTCACGGAGGCTACATCACCACCGATTGGGGGATTGATTTTAGCGACCGACACACAGATTTCCTGAACGGCATCAACCTCGTGAAAAACACGGTTAATAATGCGAGAGCTTACGTGTTCCAATAATTTTGATGGAACAGCCATCTCTTCCTTTACTATGTTATGAAGATGAACGTAGTCTATGGTATCGGCGAGGTTATCCGACTTCGCAGCTAGTGAGAGGTCGCCCCAAACCGAAAGATCCACACTGTAATCACTTCCAATTATGCTCTCTTCTTTTAAACAGCCGTGACTGGCAAAGAGACGGATGTCTTTTAATTCTATTTGGTTCACCTGTTCATGTTTTTTGCAAACATACGGCAAACGCTTTAATGCGCTAATAGGTGCATCGGCAATTACTAAGGCCCTGGAAGAGATCAACACCAATGGTGATCACATGGGTACCTGTACTAAAGCCCAGAATTTCATTTAGAATGACCTGATATGAATAACCAAAATAGAAATTGCTTTTCTTGAGTCCAATTATCGGGGCTATGTACAATGGGCTTCCGACCTGGTCATTCAGGAATCGGTAAGTGGCCCCCACATAATAATAGTCCTCAAAGTCATAGAAACGAAACTTCACGTTCAGGTCTGTTACCGATCTGCCATCACTCTCGAACCATTGAAAAAATACCGATGGCTCTATTTCCAGTTTACTGTTTTTGTTTTTGGTATACCGGTACCCGGAATACAAATAATAGTTCCGCAAGGCATTGGGTTCCGAAACAGGATTGAACTTTGTAAGGTCCTTATCCAGGAGATTCGATGCATTGGCGCTAAAAAAGAATTTGTCTTTACGATAAAGCACACCCACATCGAAATTATGATTCGTTGTTGACCTGTCGTCCGTTACGCCAGGATCAGGATTAACAAAATTTTCGATATCAATCCGAAACTGGTTAAAATTATAGGAAATACCAAAAGACAGGAACTGATCGTCATATTTATCGAGGGTAAGATGGTGCGCAAATGAGACTCGCGCTCCTCTTTGCTTGGTTTCCCCATTGCTATCATTATAGAGTATGAAACCGACCCCTGATTTATTGCCAATCCGGCCATCAGCAGCCAACGACTGTGTGTCTGGTGCATCTTCAATACCCACCCACTGTGTAAGCCCGTTTAAACGCACTTTAATATGATCTCCAATACCCGCATAGGTAGGAGAAATAACAAATGGGTTATCTGCCAGATACTGAGATAGCTGGGGCAACGTAAGCTCCTGCGCCCTGGCGCTGAAGGCGCATAACAGCAATATGCAAATTAAAATTCTATTGTGCATAGGTGTTTTAGGTTAAGTCCATTAACGATATAAAGTAAAATGCCCAACAAATTCTCGCTCATCCCTTTCACCATGGAGCTTTACGATATACCAATAGTCACCGGTTGGCAGATCCTTGCCCTGGTAAGTACCGTCCCAACCTCTTGGAACAATAGCCTCCTTGGCGACTACTCTACCATAACGATCATAAATTTCTATTAGTATTTCGGGATAGCCTTCAATGTTGTCAGGAATCCAATAATCATTCATTCCATCATTGTCAGGAGTGAAAAAGTTTGGTATTTCTATATCGATAAATTCCATAAATATCACAGCTGTCATTTCACAACCGTTCTCATCAACCACACGTACGGTATAATTCCCCGTCTCGGTGATATAATATGTATTATCTATTCCGTTGTTATCATCATTAAAATAGAAGGTATAGTCTGGAGTACCACCACCGGCTATCGCCGTAATTTCATTGATGTTATTCTGTTCCAGTATAAGAGTCAAAGGCTCAAATGAATCTATTTCAAAGTCGATGGTTTCAATACAACCGTTTGCATGAGAAATAGTCAGGAAATGACTGCCCGGGGCAATACTGCTGAAATTCGACTCTAATTGTAAATCAAGAGGATCAGTTGAATCCAGCGCATACATAACAGAACCTGAAACGGACGGGTCTTCTAAAGTGACATTGAGATAATTGTCCGGTAAATTACCATCGCAGATATAAACTGGTTCTGCAGTGGCGTTGAGATTTACGCCAGGAGCGATCTGAACGATCACGTTGGTCTCGCAATCCATGGCATCACGAACAAATATTACATAAGTACCCGCCGCAAGATTGGCAAATGACGTCTGATCCTGAACAAAATCTACTGGATTGTTCGAATTAAGAGCAGTGCTGTACGGAGCCGTTCCTCCTGAGATCGTAATGTCGATGGTACCATCTTCACTTCCCACACAAACTTCGGGCGTGGAGGTATACGAAATATCTACAGGCATAGGTTCCGAAATGGTGAACTGGAATGTCATAAAACATCCATTCTCGTCCTGAGCGATCACATCATATACTCCGGGTTCCAGATCGGTAAATACATTCTCTGTATCGAACTGATTCAGATTAGGGCTTATGGCATAATATATAGTGCCAGTACCCCCTGATACTTCAACGGCAATGCTTCCGTCGTCCGCACCATTACAAGTAATATCCGTGAATTCCTGAAGATCCACCTGAAGTGGCACAGGTTCGGTAATGATGATCTCATTGGTTACTTCTATACAATCTACACTGGTCACCCTAATCCAATAGCTTCCGGCAATGAGACTGTTAAACTCACCGTCGTTTTGTGGACCGGCCAATAAATTGGTTAGCGCCGCATCCCCGAACAATTCATAAGAGTAGTTACCTAGACCTCCAAAGGCCTGAGCATCAATTGTCGCTGTTGCCTCACCGGTACAATTTATCATAGCCGCACTGGTATCCAGGTTGATAGTCAGTGGCATTAAAGGATCAACAGTAATTTGATTGGAAATATCAGCGACGCATCCAAAAGAATCCCGAACAAAGTATTGATAAACACCATCGGCAACGATGAATATGTGGCTGTTACCACCTGACATTGGTTGAAATACGACATTATCCGTACTGTACTCATAAGGCCCGGTTCCACCTACAGCCGTCAATTCCAATTGGGCCTGATTAGTACAAGTCATCTGTGTCAATTGAATAAGGTTGGCCTGGACTTCTGTTGGTTCGGTTATAGTTACCTGGACTGTCTCCACATCACAATTCCAGCCATCGGACACGGTTATGCTATAAATACCGGCACCTATGCCGCTAAATGTATCGCTACCCTGAGGACCACTGGTAAATTCAATGACCGTTCCAGTTGAGTCATAATAATTCAACTGGTATTGATAGACACCCTCACCGCCAATTACATTGATGGCCGTTACGTCAGCGATTTGATCTCCATAACACTGAAGGTTAAGCGGAACTGCTGTAATGTCTGCAGTTATAGGTGTCGGTTGTATCAACACCTCAACATCGTTGATGACACATCCATTGGCATCTGTGATATCGACTGTGAAATTACCTGCAGAGAGACCACTAAAAACAAAGCTCGTTACACCGTTGGCATTATAAACCTGTGCGGTAGTGGTATTGGTCAGAACGATGTTGTAAGGAGTAAACCCACCGCTTGGATCAACCAGGATCTCGCCCTGATCGTTCGTACAGGTCACATTGGCAATTGGATTAACCGTTGCGGTTAACGGCATATCTGGTGAAACAATTGTAATGATATTAGAATCCTCCACACAAAGCGGATTATTGGTTTCTGTAACACGTACAAAGTAATTACCTCCGGACAGGCCACTGATTGTGAACGGGTTTGTAGCCGTATCACCTGCTCCTGTTATACCGGTGCTAACAGCAGCATCGGTAAATACCTCGTAGGTATAGGGACCGGTATAGCCGCTAACATTTATTTCGATCGCACCATTGGTATCCCCGAAGCAAATTACCGGAGCTGTGGCAATCGCGACAACATCGATCAGATCATAAGGGGCAATTGTATAAGGCGCTGTATCGAAATAACAGCCTGTACTTGTATCGGTAACTCGGAAAGTGTAGGTTCCGGGCGCTGTAAGCTCGAATTCGGCGGTTACATTTGTAGGAGTTGCAGTCAGCGAACCATTCGGGTTTCCAATTGGCAACAATTCAAAAGTATACACATTAGCAGGATTCCCGTCATCGGTGACTGTAATAGTTACCTGTTCCGGCCCTGCACAGCTAATAGCGACATCCTGACTTACCAGAGCGGTAAATACGTTTATTGGATCTATCGTGACAGCAGTAGTCGTTGTACAACCGTTATCATCAGCCACATATACTGTAATATTCTGAGTGGCTCCATTATCTACAATATCGAAGGTATTCGACGCCTGGAAGTTTACATTATCAATACTGTACAAGTATGGTGCTGTTCCTGCACCTACTGGCACAGTTACAGTGATCGTTGAGGTATTGACAGTATTATCAGGATTACAGGCAAATGGTGTAGCAACTGCTGTTGCTGTTAATAAGGTCGGTTCATTAACTACCACTGTCTCCCTTAATGAACAACCTCTTACCGAAACAGCCTCCACATCGTAGGTGCCGGCTGCCAGACCATTAAAGGTCGGGTCGGCCTGAGGCCCTGCGATCAATACTACTCCACTGTATAAATTGTATACATAAGGAGGGTTATCATTAACACCTGGAGCCGTTGGAACAAGGTTAACGGTAATACTTCCATCACTTAAGCCATTACAGCTCACATCCACTATAGTATGCGGATCAAATGTCACCGGAGTTGGCGCATCGAGATCCATAGTGATGTTGTAAGTACAATTAGGTGTCGTATTGAGATCGCTTACAACAAAAGTGTAAGTTCCTGCCTGGCTCAAACCTGTAAACACACCAGTTCCATTGTTTGTCGTAGTGACCAGATCTGGGAAGGTTACGGTATAGTCGAAATTACCCGAACCACCGGTAGCTGTAATTGTAATTTCTCCATCCGGAGAGACGGTACAGTCTATCGGCTTCACAACAGCACCTACAAGTACTACTTCTTCGTAAAGCTCCACAGACGGTGTGGTAAATGTACACGACCATTGATCAGTGACCACTACTTCATAGATCCCGGCGCCCAATCCGTTGAATATGGTTGTATTTTGAGGAGCACCGAAAGGGGCGGCGTCTTTAATTAGCTGATAGGTGTAATTACTACCCTGTCCGCCACTGACACCGATAACTTCTATTTCACCCTGAATATTGATACAATTCTCCTGGTTGATCTGTAAGCTAGCCGTAATCGGCGCTGGATCGGCTAAAACGATATTGTTCTGAACCATTTGTTCACAACCATTAGCATCGATTACCCAGGCCTCGTAGGTTCCTGGTGTTAGATTGTCAAATAACGGACCAGCTACATAGTCGCCTGGTCCTGTTGGAGGAACAGTGCCTACGTAGTAAGTATAGCCTCCCCATCCACCTACTACATCTATAATTTCAATACTTCCATCGTTACCAACACAGGTGATGGGCATTATATCGGTATTTGCAGTAATAGCCGCAGGCGGTCCTGCAATATTGAACAGGCTTGTATTGGTACAGAAAGGATGATTATTTTGGATTACCTCTGCAAGATATTCTCCTTCCGGCAAGTTGATCGCGACGGTAGGACCGTTAGTAGGGCTGGTTCCATTGGTAACCAGCACATCATCAGCTGTATTGAGCGGAGTGCCATTGGTATCATAAATATTCCAATCGAAAGGACCAACATATGTAGCATCTACCAGTTCCAGGGTGACCTGTCCGCTGGCTGTTCCAAAACATACAACATCTTCTACGACCACCACATCTATGGTGAAGGTATTAGGATCGAGGATGGTTTCCGAAGCCGTAATGATACAACCGGTATCCACATGTCTGATCAGGAAATTATATGTACCTGCAGCAAGGCCGGAAAAGACGTTTGACGCCTGGTAATTGGCACCATTGTCTATACT
>JBDNAQ010000280.1:0-4980 GCA_039768345.1 Flavobacteriaceae bacterium | reverse complement strand
TTAAAAAAGTGCTGATCTCCAATTGGTACCAGGGGAGCTCCTTGTCCGCCTAACGCCAGGTCCTTGCTCCTGAAATCACATATCGTCAGATAGCCGCTTTCTGTGGCTAAATGCTGTCCGGAACCGATCTGAAATGTAAATCCCGAATCGGGTTGATGATGAATGGTATGGCCATGGCTCGCGATATAATCCACGGTTAATTCTTCTTCCTCTATAAATGCCAGGGCTTTCTTGCCCAGGTAAATCCCATATTCCCGATCGAGCTTAAAAAGATCGTCTACATTATAATCGATAGCCGATTGGAGTTTTTCGATCCAGTCCGTGGTATAGTCAATAGATGTGGCATTTTTTATTTCATATTTCCAACTGCCGTTATCTTCCCAAAAATGGCAATAGGCCAGATCGAGCGCGTCGAGAGAAGTACCAGACATTAATCCCAAAACTTTAGATATTTTCATAGTCAGCGAGCTTCAATGGTTACAGGTAATACTCCCCGGCTTGGGCTTTGCCCCAAAAAATGCCGTGCAGCATTGGTTTGAAATTCCGGAAAATCTTGAAATACAGCCCATACAGCCTTGAATTTACCAAGAGGTAAAAGATATAGAACATAAGGATTTCCAAATACGTATAAAATGACTTCCTTTTGACGGCTAAGATGGTCGATCTTGTCAAGTGTTTCTTTAGAGAGTCCGAAATTATGGACCGGCTTCATGCTTGGCGGGTAAAGCGCCATCAATATTTTCTCAGGACCCGTCTTATCTTCTAAACCAGAGCAGTCTGACCAATTAAAGGGATGTATCTCATCGATGTATTTAAAGAAATCCATTTCGTTGTTGTCTCCGATAGCAATTCCTTTGAAAGAGGACGCTTTAAATTTGGTCAGATAATTTTCATCGCCACAGACCAAACTCAGGCTTTCCTCCGCTAAACGTATCATTAGGTTTTCACGTGATGTTGTCGATTTCATATCCTCCTTTGGATAAGTACTCAGCGTACGCTTTTTGAGTTCCCAAACCCTTTTAAAATGCTTTTCGATTAACTTTTCACTACCCTCTTTTTGAATGGTCTTTATGCCGGCCTCAACGTTTTGGGTATAACAAAGGACATCGATCCCAGCGCTATATGCCAGCCATTCCAGTTCACCTTTGAACTTACAGTTTTTAGATACTGCATGCATGTTCAGTGCATCGGAGACCACCACAGCATCAAAACCAAGTTCTTGTCGTAAAAAACCATCAACAATGGCCTTAGAAGTTGTAGAGGCTTCCGGTCTGCCGCCACTGAGCTCCGGAACTGCCAGATGCCCAACCATCACCGAATCTACTCCATTTCTGATAAGCTCAATAAAAGGCTTGAGTTCGTTGGCGTAAAGATCTTCCCTGGATTTGTCGATCAGGGGCAATCCCAGATGTGAATCGGTGGAGGTATCGCCATGGCCGGGAAAATGCTTTGCACTCGCTAATATTCCCACGCTATTAAGTCCTCTAAAAAAGGCAGTTCCGTAGCGAACTACCTGTGCCGGATCTTCTCCAAATGAACGGTAACCGATTACAGGATTTTGTGGATCATTATTAATATCGACCACCGGGGCAAAATTCCAGTGGATACCTGCCTCACGACAGTCAATTCCAATTCTCCGGGCCACCTGGAACACAAGATCATCCTGATTTTGCATGGCGCCTAGGCTGAGCGCATAGGGGTATTGAGGAGTGTTCTCGATTCGCATGGCAAGACCCCATTCGGCATCAATACTGATCAAAAGCGGGTATTTTGCGGCATTTTGATAGCGCGCTATCAGTTTTTTAAGAACCTCCAGACTTTTTTCGTTATAAATAACTTCTCTAGGTCCTTCAAAATTTGTTGCCGCGCTGGCCCGGCTGTGAAAGAAGCATAATCCACCTACCCCATTTTCGGTAATGGATTGTTCCAATTTGGCGATCTCTTCCTCTGTATCGTTTATGTAAGCGGCGGGCATAAAACTTTGTCCGATCTTTTCTGTCAGAGTTAACCGTTTAGAAGCCTCTTCATATTCCAAGAAATCAAATGTCATTTCCCGCTCCTTTTTTACCATAATCAGCCGGGTAATCGAGATATTTTAATAGAAATATCGCCGGTAAGGCGCCTAGTACGACCCAGATAAAGAAGCCGCCATAACCTAACCACTCCTGCATAAATCCACTTATCAGCCCGGGGAGCATCATACCAAGGGCCATAAAACCTGTTGCCAGAGCATAATGTGAAGTTTTGGAGGCACCCTCAGCAATATAGATCATGAAAACCATAAAACCTGCTATCGCAAATCCATAACCGAATTGTTCCAAAACCACTGTGGTTACCACTGCCACGATATGATTGGTACCGGTAAGGGCCAAAAATGCATAAAAGGCATTTGGGATGTTAATAGACAGAACCATGGGAAGCATCCACTTTTTAAGACCATCCCTTGAAATCAAAATTCCGCCCAGAATTCCTCCTAAGGTTAGCATTATCACACCAACGGTTCCATAAATAGTTCCTACTTCGGCAGTTGTATATCCCAGGCCTCCTTTTTCTACCGGATCGAGAAAGAAAGGTGCGGCCATTTTTACCAATTGAGATTCTCCCAGTCGAAAAAAGAGGATAAAAGCCAGTGCCATACCCATGCCTTTTTTCTTGAAAAACGTAGTAAATACTTCAAAAAAGCCTTTTGGTTTTTCGAGAGTAATAGCATCGGAAGACTCGTACTTCGGGGTGACAAAAAAATTGGCGACGGTAAGCCCGAACATGAGCAAAGCAGCTACGATCATTGTAATCGACCAGGCTTTAGTATTGTCGCCATAATAGTTTTCAAGGAATCCTGCCAGAATGACCAACAAGCCCTGTCCGGTTACATTGGCCAGTTTATAGAAGGTGCTTCGGATCCCGACAAAGAACGATTGTTTGTCTTGGGTAAGCCCGATCATATAATAACCATCTGAGGCTACGTCGTTGGTGGCGGAAGCAAAGGCGGCCATCCAGAAACAGGCCAGGGTAGTGACAAAAAATATGTTTGTAGGCAGGGCCAGCCCGATCCCCAGCAGTGCGATCGATATCAACAACTGCATGGCCAGAAACCAGTTTCTCTTTGTACTTATGATATCTACATAAGGGCTCCAAAGCGGTTTTATCACCCAGGGGAGATAGAGCCAGCTTGTATATAATCCTATATCGGCATTGCTGATACCCAGTTTTTTGTACATAATGACCGAGACAGTCACCACAAGTACAAATGGAAGACCCTGGGTAAAATAGAGTACAGGCACCCAAATCCAGGCCCATTTATTTTTTTTGATCATAATTGGTTTACAACTTTTTCAGTCGGTTGGATTAGTCTCCGCTGTGCGAATTCAAATCGGTATGGCTTTGAAATTATTCAATAAAATCGCACAAAGCGTCTCTATTGGCCAAAAAATTTATTTAGGAGTTTTCATTTATCTGTAAAATGATATCTGACAAAGCCCTCAATGGCTTCATATTCGGCCATGCCCAGAGCATTGTATTTCTGAGCCGTTTCGGTGTTCCGCTGCTCGGCACGCTGCCAAAATTCGCGTTCATCATTTCCGGGAAACATGGCGCTGTCTTTTTGAGACTGGTGTTTAAATATGGCATTTTTCTTCCGTTCCATATCCATTGGTCCAATAGGAACGGCCATTTCCATATCGGCGATGTCCCATTCCTGCCAGGCACCGCGATACAGCCACACATAACAATCCTCCAGCCAATCGGCCCCTTCTTTCACCAGTTGGTCTAGTGCAGCATAAATGATCTGTAAACAAACCCGGTGTGTACCGTGAGGATCCGAAAGATCTCCTGCGGCAAAAATTTGATGGGGCTTAACTTTTTTAAGAAGGTCGTAGGTAATTTGGACATCGGCCTCCGAATGTGGCTTTTTCTTTACCGTACCGGTCTCATAAAACGGTAGGTTCAAAAAATGTGCATGTTTTTCATCTACTCCGCAGTAGCGGCATGCCGCCAGGGCCTCTCCCTTGCGTATAAGTCCTTTAAAGTGTTGTATTTCAGCACTATCAACTTGTCCTGGCTTCTTCTTGCTGAGAAATTCCTTTACGGAAATAAACTGAGCTTCGAGTTCCTTGTTATCCTGTTCGACATCTGTGGCGAAATCCAGGAAGCGCACCACTTCATCGTCGAAGACAGCGATATTACCAGAAGTTTGATAGGCGATATGGACTTCATGTCCCTGGTCGACCAGTCTCAGGAGAGTACCACCCATCGAGATCACATCGTCGTCGGGATGTGGACTAAAAATAAGCGATCTCTTGGGGTAGGGAGCACGTCTTTCGGGTCGCTGACTGTCATCGGCGTTGGGTTTGCCGCCGGGCCAGCCGGTAATTGTAGCTTGAAGCTGGTTGAAAACCTTGAGGTTGATATGTTCTGCAGAACCTACTTCTGCGATGAGGTTACCCATGCCGTACTCGTTGTAATCTTCGTTGGTAAGTTTGAGTACCGCTTTATTCAATACTTCTGATAACCAGAGTGTGGCTTTTTTAATAAGGTGATCATCCCAGTTGCATTCGCTCACCAACCAGGGTGTGGCCAATCGTGTTAGTGCGGAAGCCGCAGCATGGTCCAGGATAAAATCACAATTTTCATGGTGTTGAAGAAATGTTGCGGGTACAGATTCACGTATATCTCCTTCAACAGCTTCTCTTATGATATGTGATTTGCCTTCACCCCATGCCATGAGGATTATTCTTTTGGCAGACATAATTGTTCCCACCCCCATTGTTATGGCCCTGATCGGCACGTTTTCCAGCCCGAAGAAATCACTTGCCGCATCCAATCGTGTGATGCGATCCAGGCGAACAATCCTCGTTTTACTGGTAAGTGAAGAGCCAGGTTCATTAAAACCGACATGTCCGGTTCTACCGATACCCAATATCTGGATATCTATACCGCCGGCTTTTTCAATTTTATTTTCATAAGCTCTGCAAAAATCCCGTA
>JBDNAQ010000279.1:0-7629 GCA_039768345.1 Flavobacteriaceae bacterium | reverse complement strand
CTGTTAGACCAAACTGCACCGATCGCTCAATACTTATAAGAAATATGGCAAAGTCAAGTACTAAATCGACAAAGAAACGCAAGGTAATTGTAGAGTCTTCCGGTGAAGCGCATATTGCTGCATCCTTTAACAATATCATCATTTCACTTACGAATAAGAAAGGTGATGTTATTTCATGGTCTTCAGCAGGTAAAATGGGATTTAGAGGATCTAAAAAGAATACCCCTTACGCGGCACAAGTAGCCGCGGAAGACTGTGCTAAGGTTGCTCATGAAGCAGGCTTAAGAAAAGTGAAGGTTTTCGTTAAAGGCCCGGGAAATGGTCGGGAATCAGCAATCCGGACACTGCACAATTCTGGTATTGAGGTTGCAGAAATCGTAGATGTAACTCCATTGCCGCATAATGGATGCCGACCACCGAAGAGAAGAAGAGTATAAATTAAACACATCATAAACTTAATTTTTCAACGAGGGTGCAGTTACGATTATCGAAGGATACGCCTTAATTCATAATCGCACTTTCAAAAGAATAGAAAATGGCTAGATACACAGGACCAAAAAGCAAAATTGCCCGTAAATTCGGGGAAGCGATTTTTGGAGATGATAAGGCTTTTGAGAAAAAGAATTATCCTCCGGGACATCACGGCAACAATCGTCGTCGTGGCAAAAAATCGGAATATGCTATCCAATTGATGGAAAAGCAAAAAGCCAAGTATACCTATGGTATATTAGAACGGCAGTTTAGAAACCTATTTGC
This sequence comes from Flavobacteriaceae bacterium, assembly GCA_039768345.1. Taxonomy (GTDB): domain Bacteria; phylum Bacteroidota; class Bacteroidia; order Flavobacteriales; family Flavobacteriaceae; genus JAHEJJ01. Next base: position 6,873 of record JBDNAQ010000279.1, on the reverse strand, counting down.
AAAGGCTAACCGAAGTAAAGGAGTAACCGGTGAGGTTTTGCTACAACTCTGCGAATCGCGTCTGGATAACGTTGTTTACAGGATGGGAGTTTCCACTTCAAGAAGCGGAGCCAGACAGTTGGTGTCGCACCGGCATATTACCGTGAACGGGGAGATCGTAAATGTTCCTTCCTATAGTCTTAAAGCGGGTGATGTAGTTGGTGTAAGGGAAAAATCCAAGTCGCTTCAAGCAATTGAAAGTGCCCTGGAAGCCAACAGCTCTGTATACGAATGGATCAGCTGGAATTCAGACAAGAAAGAAGGTACATTCCTAGCGATACCCGAACGCGAACAGATTCCGGAAAATATCAAGGAACAATTAATCGTCGAGTTATACTCAAAATAAAACAACACTGATCTGACTTATGGCATTATTAAATTTTCAGAAGCCCGATAAGGTAATCATGATTGACTCATCCGATTTCGATGGCAAATTCGAATTTCGCCCATTGGAACCAGGATATGGTCTTACCGTCGGAAACGCATTGAGAAGAGTATTGCTTTCTTCCCTGGAAGGATTTGCAATTACTTCTGTGCGCATAGACAAAGTAGAACACGAATTTTCGGTAATTAAAGGTGTTGTTGAAGACGTTACCGAGATTATCCTCAACCTGAAACAGGTGCGTTTTAAAAGACAAATCGAGGATGTGAATGAAGAAACCGTTTCGATTTCCGTAAGCGGTAAAGACCAGCTGACTGCTGGTGATTTTCAGAAGTTTATCTCTGGTTTCCAGGTACTTAACCCGGATCTTGTGATCTGTAATATGGACTCGAAGGTGAGCATTAACATGGAGATCATCATCGAAAAAGGTCGTGGTTATGTGCCGGCAGAAGAAAATAAAAAGTCTAATGCACCGCTTGGCAGCATAGCAGTAGACTCAATTTTCACTCCGGTTAAGAATGTGAAATATAGTATAGAAAACTTCAGGGTAGAGCAGAAGACCGATTATGAAAAGCTCGTGTTTGAAATCATGACCGACGGTTCGATCCATCCTAAAGATGCACTGACCGAGGCAGCAAAAGTGCTCATTCATCATTTCATGCTCTTCTCAGACGAAAGAATCACTCTTGAGGCAGATGAAATCGCACAAACGGAAACCTATGATGAAGAGTCGTTGCACATGAGACAACTGCTCAAGACCAAGTTGGTGGATATGGACCTTTCCGTAAGGGCACTGAATTGTTTGAAGGCGGCCGAAGTAGATACACTCGGAGATCTTGTCTCCTTCAATAAGAATGATTTGATGAAATTTAGAAATTTTGGAAAGAAGTCCCTGACCGAACTGGAGGAACTAGTGATCAATAAGGGTTTGAACTTCGGAATGGATCTTTCTAAATACAAACTGGATAAAGACTAATACTGTAAACGGTTTGGCCCATTAAACCAACCGTAAATACAAGATAAGATATAACCATGAGACACGGTAAGAAAGTAAATCACTTAGGGAGAAAGACGGCTCATAGGAAAGCGATGTTGGCCAATATGGCTTGTTCGCTGATCGAACATAAGAGGATCAATACAACAGTAGCGAAGGCAAAAGCCCTGAAACTGTTTATTGAACCACTGATCACTAAATCCAAGGCCGAGAATAACCAGTCGACCGAAAGAGGAACACACAACAGACGTATCGCTTTTAAGAATTTAAGGGATAAGGAAGCTGTTACCGAATTATTCAGTACGGTTTCAGAGAAAGTTGCGGACCGGCCGGGAGGTTATACCCGTATCATAAAGCTCGGTAATCGTATGGGAGATAACGCAGAGATGGCGATGATCGAACTGGTGGATTTCAACGAGCTGTACAATGCAGGTAAGCCTAAGAAGAAGAAATCTACACGACGCGGGCGTCGTGGCAGTCCTAAGACACCTCCGGTAGTGGAGACAGTGGAAAACAAAACAGATGACTCCGAAGAGTAAAATGTTTATAACTACATTGAAATAATTGAAAGGATAGGCCATCAAGTCTATCCTTTTTTTATGTTTATTTGTGAAACCAAAATCATATTGCGACTATGAAGTATCAACCAAAAAAGCGAGCCCTGATCCTGTTGGCCGATGGCACTATTTTCTATGGTAAATCGGTAGGGAACAAGGAGGGTACAGCATTTGGAGAAGTATGTTTTAACACCGGTATGACCGGATACCAGGAAATTTTTACCGATCCTTCTTACTTCGGACAGCTCATGGTTACGACCAATGCCCATATCGGGAACTATGGTACGAACCCAGATGAAGTGGAATCGGATTCGATCAAGATCGCCGGACTAATCTGCAAAAACTTCAGCTATGACTATTCGAGGCCCAGCGCTAAAATGAGTCTGCTTGAATTTCTCGATCAGAATAATCTTTTTGCAATTTCAGATGTAGATACAAGAGCATTGGTGTGCTATATCAGGGATCATGGTGCTATGAATGCCGTAATATCGACCGACGTGGATAATATCGACAAACTGAAATCTGCCTTAAATGAGGTGCCCGATATGAAAGGTCTGGAACTGGCATCAAAAGTATCTGCCCAAAAGCCCTATTACTTCGGTGATGAAAACTCCAGCTATAAAATAGCTGCTCTCGATATCGGTATCAAGAAAAATATTTTGAGAAACCTTGCCAAACGTGATGCCTATATCAAGGTGTTTCCTTACAATACTTCTTTCGAGGAGATGCAGAGTTGGGAACCAGACGGATATTTTATTTCTAATGGACCCGGGGATCCTGAACCGTTGGATGATGCCATTATGGCGGCAAAAAAGATTATTGAATCCGATAAACCTCTATTCGGAATATGCCTTGGACATCAGGTAGTGGCTTTGGCAAATGACATATCGACCTATAAAATGTATAACGGGCACAGGGGGATAAATCACCCGGTGATCAATCTGAACACGGGCAGGGGGGAGATCACCTCTCAGAACCATGGTTTTGCTATCAATCGGGAAGAGACAGAAGCGAATAACGAGCTGCTCATTACACATATTCACCTGAATGATGATACTGTTGCCGGAATTCGTTTGAAAGACAAAATGGTTTTCTCTGTACAGTACCACCCCGAGGCTAGTCCTGGTCCGCACGATTCGGTTTACCTCTTCGACCAGTTTTTTGAAATGATCAAAGCAAGTATAGAGAAGAACCAGCTGGTTTAAACAAACTATTTTTCTTAAGGGAAATGAATTTTAAGGGCGATTTAAAACGCCCCCTTTCGTATATTTGCCTGATTAACACAACCGATAAAAAAAGAAATTTTCATGAGCATAATTGTAGATATCCACGCCAGACAGATACTCGACTCCAGAGGAAACCCGACAGTTGAAGTAGATGTGATTACGGAAAACGGAGTATTAGGCAGAGCTGCGGTTCCTTCAGGGGCCTCCACAGGGGAACATGAGGCTGTAGAGTTGCGCGATGGCGGTAGTACCTTTATGGGCAAGGCAGTAGGTAAAGCTGTAGATAATGTGAATACAGCTATCGCCGAAGAGATCACAGGAATGATAGTCTTCGAACAAAACCTGATCGATCAGACCATGATAGCCCTGGACGGTACGCCGAACAAATCCAAATTGGGCGCCAATGCTATTCTGGGTGTTTCACTGGCTGTGGCCAAGGCCGCTGCCAATGAGTTAGGTTTGCCTCTTTTCCGATATGTTGGCGGAGTAAGTGCGAATACTTTACCGGTCCCTATGATGAATATCATCAATGGAGGTTCTCATTCAGATGCACCCATCGCCTTTCAGGAGTTTATGGTTATGCCGGTGAAGGCAGAAAACTTCAGTCATGCTATGCAAATGGGGACAGAGATCTTTCATCATTTGAAAAAAGTACTGCACGGACGGAATCTGAGTACTGCGGTAGGGGATGAAGGCGGATTCGCCCCCGGCCTGGACGGTACAGAAGATGCTATTGAAACGATAGGAAAAGCGGTTGAGAATGCGGGCTATAAGTTCGGAGATGAAGTGATGATCGCATTAGACTGTGCGGCGGCAGAGTTCTACAAAGATGGCAAGTACGATTATACGCTTTTCGAAGGAGATAAAGGAGCAGTTAGAAGCTCGGAAGAACAAGCAAAGTACCTGGCGGAACTTTGTGATAAATACCCCATAATCTCCATCGAAGACGGAATGGATGAAAACGATTGGGACGGCTGGAAGGTGCTTACCGATATGATCGGTGACAATGTTCAACTGGTGGGAGACGATCTTTATGTCACCAATGTTGAGCGCCTGTCAAGGGGGATCGAGAACGGAATTGCCAATTCTATTCTGATCAAGGTGAACCAGATCGGTACACTGACTGAAACTATCGCTGCTGTTAACATGGCCAAAAATGCCGGTTATACATCGGTAATGTCGCACCGATCCGGTGAAACAGAAGACAATACCATTGCCGACCTGGCGGTGGCGCTGAATACCGGACAGATCAAGACAGGTTCCGCATCGAGAAGCGACAGGATGGCAAAATATAACCAGCTCCTGCGTATAGAGGAGGAATTGGGCGATACAGCTTACTATCCTAAGGAAAAAGCTTTTAAGGTAAAATAGTATTGCTTCCATATATGAATAAAAGCCCTTCGCTTACGCAAGGGCTTTTTTAATGGGTTACTGAAAAGTCCTGAAAGTAAAGGAGTATCTTGTGTTTTCCTAGTTTTGATTTAATCGATGACCACTATCACGATCTTTATCAGCTTTAAATCTGTTTCCTGTTTTACCCCCCTTCTGTAACCTTGTTTACTTTCGCATTTAACCGGGCGAGAAATAGCTCGTTGAAATTGTTAAGCTCCTTCGTTTTTGTTAAATTTACATACCTGTTCAATTTTCAAAAATCAAATACATGTCAGATAAAGCTTTACTCGAATTCAGAGGGTCAAAATATGAATTTCCAGTGGTGGAGGGAACAGAAAATGAGGTAGGTATCAATATCAAAACACTCCGGGGCAGCAGTGGCTTGATAACTCTGGATCCGGGCTATAAAAATACCGGTTCCTGCGAAAGCGGAATCACTTTTCTGGATGGGGAAAAAGGAATTTTGAGATATAGGGGATATGCTATCGAGGACCTTGCCGTTAAGGCCGATTTTCTTGAGGTGGCTTTTTTGTTGATTTTCGGAGAATTACCTGATCAGGAGCAACTTCATAAATTTCATGAGGATATCAAGCACGAATCTCATGTGGACGAAGAAATGAAAAAAATCATCAATGGATTTCCCAAGTCTGCTCATCCAATGGGCGTATTGAGTTCGCTGACCAGTGCGCTGATCGCATTTAACCCCTCGTCGGTCAATGTCGCCTCAGATGAAGCTATGTATAATGCCATAGTTCGTATCATGGCCAAATTTCCTGTATTGGTAGCCTGGACCATGCGCAAGAAGATGGGATTACCTCTGGAATACGGTGACGACGCGCTGGGTTTTGTGGAAAACCTGCATAAAATGATGTTCAAAAGGCCCAATAAGGAATACCAGTTGAACAAGGTTGTTATAGATGCGCTTGACCAATTATTGATCTTACATGCCGACCATGAGCAAAATTGTTCTACATCTACCGTCAGAATTGTAGGGTCTTCTCATGCCGGCTTATTTGCTTCTCTTTCTGCAGGAATATCTGCACTATGGGGACCTTTACACGGAGGAGCTAACCAGGCAGTACTCGAAATGCTCGAGGCGATTTCAGCCGATGGCGGAGATACCAAAAAATTCATGGGAAAAGCCAAAGACAAAAACGATCCTTTCAGATTGATGGGATTCGGACATCGTGTCTATAAAAACTTTGATCCCAGGGCAAAGATCCTTAAAAAAGCAGCAGACGAAGTTCTTGGCGATCTGGGAATCGAAGATCCAATTTTGGATGTGGCCAAAGGCCTGGAAAAAGAAGCACTCGAAGATCAATATTTTGTGGAGAGAAAACTGTATCCGAACGTTGATTTCTATTCCGGAATTATCTACAGAGCACTTGGTATCCCTGTCGAGATGTTTACCGTAATGTTCGCCATGGGCCGCCTTCCTGGTTGGATTGCCCACTGGAGGGAAATGAGGTTGCGAAAAGAACCTATAGGTCGCCCAAGGCAAATCTATATTGGGAGTAACAGCAGGTCTTTCGTAACCGTGGATAATCGATAGTCTTCCTTACACTAGATGCTGCAGCTAAACATTATTGACGAAATCTCGCCTTTAAAGGCGGTCGTATTGGGTATTGCCAGAGGTAGTGGCTCTGTTCCAAGCCCTGAAGACGCCTACGATCCTAAATCTCTGGAACATATTCTCAACGGGACTTACCCCAGGGAAGAAGACATGATCCCTGAGATGGAAGCTTTTGCCCGGGTATTCCGCAAACACGGAGTCGAGGTCTTCAGGCCCGAATTGATAGAGGATTGCAACCAGATATTTTCCAGGGATATTGCATTTGTGATTGAAGATAAGCTTATCAAAGCCAATATACTGCCGCATCGCGAGGAAGAATTCGAGGCCATACTTCATGTTTTAGACATCATCTCACCTGAAAAGATTCTTTATCCACCCGATGAAGTCCACATTGAAGGTGGAGATGTTATGCCCTGGTACGACCATATTTTTATCGGCACATATACGGGGCATGACTATCCTGATTATATTACAGCCCGAACGAATTGGGAAGGTGTAGAGTACATTCGGGAGATGTTTCCTCACAAGACCGTTAAGTCATTTGAACTCAGAAAATGCATTGTCAATCCCCGTGAAAATGCGCTGCATCTCGATTGTTGTTTTCAACCGATCGGGAAAAACAAAGCGATCATTCACAAAGAAGGCTTTCTTGTGGAGGAGGAATATGATTGGTTGGTCGATTTTTTTGGTCCGGAAAATCTGTTCCATAT
>JBDNAQ010000278.1:0-3640 GCA_039768345.1 Flavobacteriaceae bacterium | reverse complement strand
TTTATTTTGCGCAACTCCCAGGTATTCTTGTCTGTTTTAACTGCCATCAGTGTTTTAGACAGGTACTTTGCATTCAGCCCGGGAAGCTCATATCGCCTTTTGTCCATCAGGATGTTCTGGCGCTGAGTAATTAGTAACATTATATCTCCCGTAGTATCCAATATTACCTCGCTGAACTTGAAATCATAGATATTGAGCTGGAACCGGTTCTGACCCCTGAACGTTTTGGTAAGCAATATTCCCAACGCAAAGCCCTGGTCGAACTCCGTAACATTTAAATACTCGGGAGTAATTACCGTTTCACCTTTGCTATTGATGAATCCGTATACATCGATACCTTCCTCTTCAAGTGTTTCCATGATCATACATCGATCATCCTTAAATCTTGGATAGGGAATAGACGTTATATCGTTGGTCTCAGCAATGACCTCCTTGTTCCATACCAAATCGTTGCGAAAGTCTATAACCAAATCACCGTCGGTATTGATAAAGCCCCATTGATCGCCAATCCTAACGGCAGCTAGGCCTTCATGAAACGGAGAGATTTCTTCAACAGATTTTAACTCCTGACTAATGCCAAAAAATGAGGATATCAAAAGGGCAATGATAAAGAAAGAACTTCTCATGGTAATATGTTTTTGGGTTTAATAATGAGCTAAAGTATTCTTAAATAGGAACTTATAAAATGATAACTATCATATAAAGTGTAGTTCAATCAAGAATATCTGATCGACCGTTTAAAACATAAGATTGGAATAGATCATACTTTTCAGATCTTTAGGAAGGCCATCTCTGATGTCTTCCATTTCTCCCAGAGAGATATATTTGCGCAGGTAGATGAATGTAGTGTCGATATATTGTTCCGCTATCTCATCGCTGTATTCAAAATCGTTGATGGCCGCCGGGCCATCGTACTTGCGTACCAGATCGATGAATTCTGCCATTTTTTTGATCCTTGGTTTATCCCTTTTCATGCTCCAGCCGTTCACATATACCGCTTTTAAGAACATCGGTAATTGTGCTATAAACTGCAGTGATTCTTCCGGACTGATTATATCGCGAAGTGCATGGAGAATCGAACTAAGTATCCTCCCGGCCTTATCGCGGTTATCGGCCAGATTCATTTCCTTGGCATAATGTTTCAAAAACGTATTGCCCTCTGTTGCGTATTGATTAAAATTAAGTGCCATAATATGTTTTTTAATGATTACTAAAGATGGAATTAATAGAGCGCTTACCAAATGACGGCGATCATATCATCAATAAGTTTTGCTGTGATTTAAGTGCCGCGGTTGCAATAAGGCAGCCCGACTGATGACGGTCATGGTTTCCACCCGGCCAGTCGTTTAATTTTGATGAACATAAAGGATTGTATCATGCTGAAAATATTGCTGCCTACAGATTTTTCTGCCAATGCCAGGAATGCGATCGATTACGCTGTTAAACTCTTCGAGAAGTACGACTGTCTCTTTTACATCCTTCATACCTATACACCGCCTTTTTATAGGATGGATTACCTGATTGGAGGACCACCTTTTAGTGCTATCCCCGATATGGGCGTGGATATTTCGATGGAGGGCCTGGAAAGGACCAAAGCCGACATTATAAAAGAAAATGCTAATCCGAAACATCGATTTAAAATGGTGTCTGCCTTTAACCTGCTGACAGACGAGATTAATAATCTGGCCGCTGAAAAAGAACTCGACATGGTGGTGATGGGCACTCAGGGCGCTTCGGGCGCCAGGGAGATATTTCTTGGAACCAATACTGTATATGTGATACGCAAGGCGAGTATCCCTGTGATGGCCATTCCTGCTTCGTTTGATTATAAACAGGTAAATAAGATACTTTTCCCAACTGATTATTGGTCTAAATACAGGGAAGAGGAAATAAGCACCTTATTGGATATCGCTGAGGCCAGTAATGCCGAAGTTACCGTATTGCACGTTAAAGAGGAATATGAACTAACAGAAAAGCAACAAGAGAATAAATCGCACCTTAGATCCTTGCTGAAAGACGTCACTCATCATTTTCAGGAGCTCAGAGGGGCACTGATGCCACAGGCGGTTATGGACCATATCGATGAGCATCAGTTCGATCTGCTCGTAATGATGAACCGCCAGCATGGTTTTTTAGAACGAATAATGTGGCGCCAGAATGTGGATCAGATCGGATTCCATGTTCAGGTTCCCTTCCTCGTGATACGTGATACCTCCCCGATTAATAAATAGTCGGGTTGTGGTAGCCTGGTATATTAACAAATAATGGTTTATAATGAAAAAAGTAGCCATCCTTACAGATTTTTCTAAATGTGCCTGGAATGCCCTGTTCACAGCGCTGAAACTTTTTCAGGATTCCGAGGTATTGTTCTATATCGTACACTGTTATGAGCCATCTTTTGGCGCAATTCTGGGTGATAGGAGCAAGGAAAGACTTGCCATTATCTACGAATCGCTCTCTGCTGATTCTAACAAGCAATTAGATGAGATGGACGCATATCTGAAGAAACATCACAAGAAGAAGGCACATCTGTTCGAAAAGAGATCGTTAAGAGGCAATTTGATCTATAACATATCCCAAATGCTCATTCAAGATGATATCGAGCTGATTGTGATGGGACAAAAAGGAGTTACCGGCGCCAGTGATGTAATTATGGGAAGCAATACCAAAAAAGTGATTAAAAAGATCAGGGATTGTCCGATTCTGGCCGTACCGGAGGCAAAGGATTTTAAAGATTTAGATCGAATTATGTTTCCTACAGATCTTACCCGAAGAATTCGCAAGTGCCAGGTTCGCCTTCTGATTGAAATGTCTGAGGCCTGGAATAGTAATCTTACAGTCTTGCAGGTGACCCAGGAACCTGCTCTGGGAGAAGATCAGGAAAAGAACAAGCAAAAGCTTATAGAGGCTTTAAAAGGGGTAGACATTAGTTTTCTGAGCGTCGAAATGAAACAAGATCTCAACGCTTCTATCAGTACAGCTGTGAAGGAAGACAAATCGGATTTGATCGTGCTGATCCATTATGCTCACACATTTCTGGAACGACTCATCCGTGAACCGGTGGTTAAAAAAATGGCATTTCACAGCGATGTTCCCCTATTGGTATTACCCCAAAAGGACTGTTGAACTAAATTTTAAATATCTATCCGATGCGCGTTTTATTACCTACAGATTTTTCAGAGAACTCATGGCACGCTATTCAATATGCTATTTATCTTTTTGAGAATATACCCTGTTCTTTTTTTATACTTCATGCGCATCAATCTGCTCCCTCAGGGCTGGTGAGTACTATCAATAAGGAAAGGGATACACGATGGCATCAGATAACCCATGATGAAGTAGCACAGAAACTTCATAAAATTACCGGACAATTAAAAAGCATTAATAAATCAGTAGCTCATTCTTTCGAATCCATATTGGAATCCGATTCCCTTCTTAATGCTGTCGGCCGACAAATTATTGACCATGATATAGATTATATCTGTATGGGTACCCAGGGAGCAAGTGGGTTGAAGGAGATATTTATGGGTAGCAATACGGTAAGCGTCCTGAAAAACATTAATTTTTGCCCACTTTTGGCTATCCCAGGCTCTTTTGATTTCACCAGGCCTTCCCAGATCGCTTTCGCCACAGACTACAA
>JBDNAQ010000277.1:0-7509 GCA_039768345.1 Flavobacteriaceae bacterium | reverse complement strand
GCTGTTGTTTTCTTAGCACCTTTGGCGACAATACCTTCGATCATTAATTCGGTCAGATATTGTCTATGACCATTCTTCTTCTGGTATCCTTTGCGCCTTTTTTTCTTAAAGACGATTACTTTATCGCCTTTTAAATGTTTTACGACTTTGGCCTCAACAGCGGCTCCGTCTATAGCCGGGGCGCCAACGGTGATGTTTTTACCATCTTCGAGCAGGAGAACATTATGAAAACTAACTTTGTTGCCTTCATCTTCCTGCAAGCGGTGAACATACACTTTCTGGTCTTTTGCAACTTTGAATTGCTGCCCTGCTATCTCTACAATTGCGTACATAGCTCGAATTTATTAATAATTGTTCTTTTTGCCTTTAAAAGCGGGTGCAAATATACTGCTTAAAAACGAATCTGCAAGTTTAGACGACTGCTTTTTAACCCTTATTCCCTTTAGGATTATTCGAACTTTTGAAAAGCTGCATGAAGGAGAGCGTCAGCACCAATGTGGTCGCAAATCCCATTATGGCGACCGTAAAGAACAATATGGCTTCAAAATTTCTTAAATCCTTGAACCAAACTTTAGACAGAGATGCTAAGAAGTCTTGATTGATCTCTGTGGAATAAAGCGCAAAAAATATAGTAAAGATGATGGTTGCCATAAACCCGGTAACAAGACCTGTTTTAAACCCACGACCGTAGTCGAACGCAGCGCCCTCCGCTAATCTGAAATATTTTATGGCTTCATAGATCCCAAAACCTGTGATCACCCCATTGAAAAGACTAAAAAACACATTCGTATGAAGGCCAAAGAGAGACAAAATCAGGAAATATGCGATAAGACAACCGCTGGTGGCTATCCCAAAACGTATTGGAAGGGCAAAACGCATCATAGTCAAGGATTTTTTTTGAGGTTCCTTTAAAGTTAATAATATTGACTTATTATCCCATAAATTCTTGTTAAAGAATCTGTTTAAACCCAGAGCAGTTAGGAAAAATTTATCATCTTGCATCATCTGATTTCAGAACATTTACTTTTGAAAACTTTTATAATATCGAACTAATGAAAAAAAGAAAATCAGCTGTATTATTTTCACTTCTATTCGTGTGGCATGTTGGAATTTTAGCTCAGGAAGTGGTCTTTGAAGAATATGACCTGAATAATGGTCTACATGTTATTCTCCACAAGGATAACAGTGCTCCGGTAGTGAATATTTCGGTGGCATACCATGTTGGCGCGAAAAATGAAGATCCAAACAAAACAGGATTTGCCCACTTTTTCGAACACCTCCTTTTCGAGGGAAGTAAAAATATTGCCAGAGGAGAATGGGATAAAATTGTGAGTTCAAATGGAGGGAGTGATAATGCCACAACCAATCAGGACAGAACACTCTACTATGTTACCCTGCCTTCAAACAGTATGGAAGTAGGTCTATGGATGGAAGCTGAACGCCTTATGCATCCGGTAATCAACCAGGTTGGAGTAGATGTCCAAAGTGAGGTAGTACAGGAAGAACGACGCTTGCGTGTCGATAATGCCCCATATGGCCGATGGCAGGAGCAAATGTTTAAGAATTTGTTCAAAGAACATCCTTACCGGTGGACCACTATAGGTTCTATGGAACATCTGGCCAGTGCCACTTTAGACGATTTTAAAGCCTTTAATGAAAAATTTTATGTGCCCAATAATGCCGTCCTTGTTGTAGCTGGTGATTTTGATAGTGAACGTACAAAAGAGCTCATTCAGGCTTATTTTGGTCCTATCGAGCGTGGTTCTGATATAGAGAGAAAGACTTTTATGGAGGCGCCTGTTCAAGGTCCGGTGAAAACCAAATTCCACGATCCGAATATTCAGATACCTGCCATTCTATTAGGATACCGTACCCCTTCTCAAAGTGAGAGAGATGCCTACGTACTCGACATGATTTCTACCTATCTGAGCGATGGCAAGAGCTCCAAACTCTATAAAAAAATGGTCGACGAGCAAAAAACTGCACTCCAGGTTTTTGCCTTTAATGCAAGTCAGGAAGATTACGGAGCCTATGTGGTTGGAGGGCTTCCCGTGGGTGAGAATTCCCTGGAAAGCCTGGTGAGCCAAATCGATGAGGAGATTTTAAAATTGCAGACAGAAATGATTTCTGAACGCGATTATGAAAAACTGCAGAACAAATTTGAGAATCGATTTGTTAATGCAAATAGTAGTCTGGCCGGAATTGCAAGTTCGCTCACCAACTACTACCTGCTTTATGGAGATACCAACCTGATTAACAATGAGATAGATATTTACCGGTCTATCACTCGTGAAGAAATATTGGAGGTATCGAAAAAATATCTGAATCCAAACCAAAGAATAGAACTCGAATATTTACCAGAATCAGCCATTGCAAATTAAAATAACATGAAAAGATTCATCATTTCTGTCATCGTATTATTTACTGGCCTCAACTTATCTTCTCAGATAGACCGCAGTAAAGTCCCAAGTGCGGGTCCTGCCCCTAAGATTAATCTCGAGGAACCCAAGTCCTTTCAAATGGCGAATGGCTTGAAGGTATTGGTAGTGGAAAACAACAAACTGCCTCGTGTGTCGGTACAGTTACTGATCGATAACCCTCCGGTTGGTGAGGGAGAAAAGGCCGGGGTTGCATCATTGATGGGAAGCTTACTCGGGAACGGGTCGACCTCCATCTCCAAGGATGATTTTAACGAAGAAATTGACTACCTGGGAGCCCGTATCAGCTTCGGTCCTCAAAGCGCCTCTGCCAATTCATTATCCAAATATTTCCCCAGGATCCTTGAGCTGATGGCCGATGCGGCCAGCAATCCGAATTTTACACAGGTGGAATTCGATAAGGAAAAAGCAAAACTGTTAACGGCATTAAAAGGACAGGAGAAAGATGTATCTGCCATCCATAACCGTTTGGAAAATGCCCTGGCATATGGGGCAGATCATCCTTATGGTGAATTTTTAACCGAGGAATCGGTAGGCAAGGTCTCCCTTGAGGACGTAAAGAAATTCTATATCGACTATTTCGTGCCCACAAATGCATATTTGGTGGTCATCGGTGATGTGGAATTCGAAAGTACGCAGGAATTGGTCACCAGGCATTTCCTGGCGTGGACCAAATCCTCGCCCCTGGTCTTTAATTATTCCGATCCTCTTAACACTCAATACACCCAAATCAATTTTATTGATATGCCCAATGCCGTACAGTCGGAGATCAGCATGCAAAATCTGATCGAACTGAAGATGAAGGATCCGGATTACCTTGCGGCCCTGCTCGCAAACAGGATCCTTGGTGGAGGGGCACTAGGTCGCCTTTACAAGAACCTTCGAGAGGATAAAGGCTTTACCTATGGATCATATTCAAGGGTTGGTAATGACAAATATGGCCCGGCCCTATTTTCGGCCTCAGCAAGTGTACGGAATGCGGTTACCGACAGTGCTGTTGTAGAGATCATCAAGGAGATTAAAGCTATAGTAAAAGAGCCTGTAACGGCCGAAGAACTCCAAAATACAAAGGCCAAATATGTAGGAAGCTTTGTGTTGGCGCTGGAAAAACCCGAAACCATCGCCCGCTATGCATTAAATATCGAAACCGAAGATTTACCAGCTGACTTCTATACCACGTATCTTGAGCGGCTTAATGCCCTGACAGTGGATGATGTCCAGAAGGCTGCACAGAAATTTTTCAGTCTCGATAATGCGCGAATTGTAGTTACAGGCAAGGGATCGGAAGTAGTTGAGAGCCTGGAAAAAATACCTTTTAAAGGCAGGAATATACCGATTTTCTATTACGATACATTTGCCAATCAGGTAGATAAACCGAACTATTCCAAAGATTTACCGGAGGGATTGGATGTAAATAAGGTAATTGATGCTTATCTGGAGGCCATAGGCGGAAAGGAAAAGGTTATGGCGATAAACTCGCTTAAACTGGTATACGAAGGGTCTGCTATGGGAACCACGGTAAAGACAGAGGAAAAAAAGGCCAATGGTAAATACGTTCAGACCACTTACATGAATGACAACCCCATGATGGGTGTCCTTGCCAATGAGGAAGGTTTCTATATGAAACAGGGGGGCAACAAGGTTGTGCTACCCCCCGAAATGGAAAGAGATCTGGCCTATACAATGGGTATTCTTCCTGAATTGGGTATAGCCCTATCTGAATCAGCCAAACTGACCGGGATTGAGATTATCGATGGAAGGGATGCCTATAGAATAGATGTTCCCGGAGAGGTGGTCCAGGCATCGTATTTCTATGATGTAGAAACAGGTCTTAAGGTAAAGGAAATCACTACCATCGAAATGAACGGACAAAGTCAAGTTCAGGAAACCTCATTTAAAGATTATCAGGATTTTGAGGGAATCAAATTTCCTGCGCGGACCATTGGAACCCTTGGGACCGAAGTACTCGAAAGCAAGTTACTTGAGGCGACGATAAATGGGGAAATACCAGACGCAGAATTTGATTAATAAAAAAACCCTGTGGCCATCGGTAAATGATCGGTCACAGGGTCTTGTTTATTTTATAGAATAAAACTAGATCTTACGTATCGAATTTTCACCCAGCACTACCCCTTTATCTACAGTTGGGTCACCTTTATAATTTATTTCAGCTTCACCATAGGAAGTGACTTTTAATCGATCGGAGACACTGAGACTGAATTGGCTTTCACCATAGGCCGTTATTTTTGCCGTTTTATTATTCATCCCCAGTGTGTTTACCTCACTTTCACCGTAAGCTTTGTATTTCTGATAAGATGATTCGCCGGCATCGATCTTTAAATAACTTTCGCCATAGATAACTACTTTCAAATCTTCGACAACGGCAGATTTTATTCTCACATCCGACTCTCCATAGAGGCTGAGTACAAGTGAACTTTGATCTAATGGGCTTTCAAGCCTGAATTTCTCCTCTCCTCTTACTGAAAGGTTTTTGAGGTGCTTGTAGGTGATCGTAAGACTTACCTGGGTGCCCGAATATAGATCGTGCCTTTCTTTATGATCGTCGTATTTTACCTTCTTGGACTTGGTATACGTCTTTGCGCCATCGAGATAGATCTTTAGAGTGTTGCCATCTACCTTTATATTTAATTTATCCAAAGGGACATCTGCATTATCAATGCTGACCATTTCCCTGTTTCCCTCAATAAACGTTGCCTCAATATGAGGGCTGATGATGACGTTATCAAAAGAAGCGACCTTGATTTCTTTCTTTTGAGCCGAAACGTTGTTAATGAACAAAATGGCGGCTGCGCCTAACAAAACTGATTTAAGTATAGTATTCATCCTGATGTTTTTTTTGGTTACCACTACACCAAAGAGTCTATAATAAGATCTTTGTTACAGTTCGAAAATGCAATCCCTTAAATTAGTGAAAAACCAGCGAAATCAGGGTTCTGAAATCTAGTTTTTACTTTGCACTCTTCACCCTTGATCCACCAACACAGAATTTCGACAACTGGGATGTGAAAGGTAACCGAAGCAGAGAAGACCATTAAAGAAATTAAAGACAAAAGTTAGGTGGTTTAGCCTAAATTCTAATGTCATATGCTTAATTTTGGCTCTTAAATCATTGAACCTATGAAATCAAAATTATTCATTACCGGAATCCTGGTTGCCTTCATTGTTTTTGCCTGTAAGGAACAGAAAAAATCAACCGATGTATCGGAGGATAACAGCCAAATGGAACAAGTAATGGCTATTCACGACGAAGTAATGCCTAAAATGAGCACAATAGGCAAACTGGTTGGTGAATTAAAATCAAAATCAGATTCAACCGAACTTGGCCAGAAATATCAAAATGCCATGACCGACCTTCAGGATGCTCATAAGGCCATGATGGACTGGATGCAGGGGTTTGGTGACCGTTTTGATTCAGATGAGATCCTGAACGGCAAGGAGCTTACAGCTGAAAAGAAGGAATGGCTGAATGAAGAGGAAGAGAAAGTAAAAGCCTTGAAAGAACAGATCAACAGGAGTATTGAGAATGCGGAAAAAATTCTTGAGGGTACGGACTGAGTCTAATATGGTCAAAAAGGCAACTTGCTCAGATCTACGTTGCCGCCACTGATAATCACGCCTATTGTTGAATTCTGGTATTCTTCTGATGCCCTGATAAGGGCGGCAAGGGCTACTGCGCTGGAGGGTTCCACCACAATCTTCATACGTTCCCAAATAAGTTTCATCGCAGATGATATTTCCTTTTCCTCGACTCTGATTATTTTATCGACCAGACGGAGAATAATCGGCAGGGTTCGGTCACCCAATACGGTCTTAAGTCCATCGGCAATTGTATTTGTTGTCTTGTTGGTTTCGATACGGCCACTGTGAAAAGAACGGTAGGCATCATCTACTTCAAAAGGTTCTGCTCCTATTACTCTTGCTCCCTTGCTAAAAAAATGAGCGGCCAGGGCGGTACCCGCAATAAGACCGCCACCGCCAACCGGCACAAAAATGTAATCTAGTTCGGGATGCTCTTGCAGGAATTCCATACAGGCGGTTCCCTGCCCTAAAATTACATCCATGTCATTTGAAGGATGCAGAAAACTGGCCCCTGTCTGCAAAGCTATATTTGCAGCCGCAGCCTTCCTCGCTTCAAGATTTGGCTCACATTCAACTATTTTACCGCCGTAATCTGTCACGGCAGATTTTTTAACTTTAGGAGCATCGGTGGGCATAACAATGTAAGCTGTTACCCCAAGTGCCTGTGCTGCCAGGGCCAAAGCCTGAGCAAAATTCCCCGAGGAGTGAGTAACAACACCTTTTGCCCTTTGATCGGGAGATAGTTTAAGAATGGCATGGGTTGCACCTCTCATTTTATAAGCCCCCATTCTTTGAAAATTCTCGCATTTGAAATAAACCTTTGCACCTACCATTTCATCGATTAATCTGGATGATAAGACAGGGGTATTATGAATATAAGGCTCGATCAGTTTATGGCATTCTTTGAGGACTTTTTCACTATAGTCCTCCTTGTTGATCGATACTTTCAAAATACTGATTTTTTTAGTAGATATGCTCCTCTTTATTCTTCATTCCATCTAAGAGTCTCCATGATTTGCCGGATATCTTTTTGTAGATAAACCGCAGCAGGGTAAATGGAATCGTAGTTGGGTTTGGTATAAAAATACAGCGATCCGGTCACAAAGTGCTGCAGGCTGTCTGTAAGGTAAAACTGCGCTTGTGAAGCCGCATTTCCCTTTACTTCATAGTACATTCCAAAGACGCGTTCTTCTTCATTGATATAAGGCTGTTCGATGATGTTATCGGCCTTTACCACATGTTCATAAGAAAGCTTTTGTGCATCCCTAAGGAGTTTATTCAAATCTCCCTTTACCGGTTTATAGGTAATAAATACAGAGCCTCTCATTTTAGGATATCTCAGGGTGACTGAATTTTCGGTTTCTTTTTCGATCACAGCCCTTTTGTTAGCTTGGAATTTATACGATTTGGTGATGTATTCCTGCATATCTCCAGCTGCATATTCCAGGCGTAGCATAGCCCGTGGTTTGGG
>JBDNAQ010000276.1:0-6747 GCA_039768345.1 Flavobacteriaceae bacterium | reverse complement strand
TACCAAGCAAACCCGAGAGCCAGATCAATACCACCCTGGCTCAGCAACTGGCCCTTTATGTGGTGATCTACAGCCCTATACAAATGGCGTGTGATTTACCAGAGAACTATGTGGGGCAACCGGCCCTGCAATTTATCAGGGATGTTGGCGTAGACTGGGATCAAAGCATGGTTTTAAATGGTGAAGTAGGTGATTTCGTTACCATAGCCAGGCAGGAAAGAGATAGCGGGAATTGGTTTGTTGGAGGTATTACCGATGAAAATGCCCGGGAACTCACATTAAGCTTCGATTTCCTGGAAAAGGACAAAACATATAATGCCATAATATACAAGGATAGCCCGGATGCACATTACAGGGAAAACCCCACGGCGATTGAGATCGAAAAATCAGAAATGGCCCAAAATTCCGAAATGACCATTGCGCTGGCACCAGGCGGAGGTTTTGCAATCAGTATTATACCAGCTCAGGACTAGCAAAATCATATAGAAAATCATATTGGGTATGATCCTGCAATTCGTCAGGGAAAGTCGAATTGTATAAATTACGATAAGAACAGAAAGTACTTCCCCATCCAATAAGTGGAGTAGCAGTCGTCACAAGAGTGATATCCAGGTTTAACAATATGCTTGCCCAGTGCAACATGCTTGCAGAAGGCCGGCTGTTCTAACTAAATTCTTAAACATTGAAAGCTATAGTTTGCAAGAGATACGGTAGGCCATCAGAACTGAAATTGCAGGAGGTTCAGATCCCTGTCCCCGGCGAAAAAGAAGTGCTGATAAAGGTTAGGGCTACTACTATAAACGATTGGGATTGGAGTTTGGTAAGAGGGAAACCCTACATCTATCGATTGACATACGGCTTGTTCAGGCCAAAAAAGTCTGTATTTGGAGTTGAAATTGCAGGTATTGTTGAAGCATTGGGGCCGGGAGTGACCCGCTTTACCCACGGTGAAAAAGTATTTGGCGATATATCTCTTGCGGGATACGGCGGTTGGGCCGAATATGCCGCTGTACCCGAATCGGCTTTAATGACGATGCCCGATGATGTAGATTTTGAAACAGCAGCGGCACTACCCCATGCCTGTGCTCTGGCGTACCAGGGAATGATAGAATATGGGAAACTCAGTAAGGGTCAAAAACTGCTGATCAACGGAGGTGGTGGTGGCGTTGGAACTTTTGGGGTGCAAATGGCCCATAATTTAGGGGTACATGAAGTGGTTGGCGTAGACACCGAGGACAAATTTCCCCTAATGCAACAAATGGGTTTTAACAACCTGATCGACTATAAGAAAAGTGATTTCACCAAAAGCAGTCAGCGGTACGATTTGATCCTGGATACCAAGACCACTCGTTCTCCATTAAGATATCTGAGATCACTAAACCCCCATGGTCGTTACGTCACGGTAGGTGGCAGCCCGCTAAGAATCCTCCAGCTGATGCTATTTAAACCCTGGGTGGCCATTTTTAGCACCAAGCGCCTGGAAATGGTCTTATTAAAACCTAATGAGGGATTAGATAGTCTTGCTGCGTGGATTAAAGCCGGAAAGCTAAAGTCCGTGATCGACGGACCCTATTCACTTGAGGAGATCCCGAACAGACTGGAATATTTTGGACAGGGAAAGCACCTGGGCAAGGTCGTTATCAGTATATAATCAATTACATCAGACTAATAATTATGAAATTCGAATTAGACCAGGGGATTGCAATACTGGAAAATACTCCATCCGTGATGAACAATTTAATTGGATCGCTTTCCGAGAGTTGGACATCTAAAAGCGAAGGTCCGAAAAGTTGGAGTCCCTATGATATTGTAGGACATCTCATCCATGGCGAAAAGACAGACTGGATCAGCAGAATGGAAATCATCCTGGACGGTAACAAGAACCAAGTTTTTGAACCCTTCGATCGTTTTGCCCAGTTCGAAAACAGTAAAGGAAGATCGTTAGAGGATTTACTGGAGGAATTCTCGTCGCTTCGAGATAGCAATCTCACTTATCTAAAGTCGAAGAAGCTTAGCACGGATGACTTATTGATGGAGGCGAAACATCCGGATTTTGGAAGGGTAATACTAAGCGAGCTTCTGGCAAGTTGGGTAGTTCACGACCTGAACCATATCGCCCAGACATGCAGGGTAATGGCCTCTCAATACAAGCAAGAGGTTGGCCCCTGGAAAAACTATATGGGTATCCTGATGTGATAATCCAGCTTCTGCGGATCATACATCTGCCGTGGCAGCAAATTATATTTTCACTAACTTCTACAGCAGTATGTTTATTAACTGATCAATAAAAAGCTAATGTCGGACGGACCAAAAATTGTCTACTATGTCGCCGTTTCCTTAGATGGGTATATCTGCGGCCCTCAGGAAGACGTCAGCCTCTTTGTTGGTGAAGGAAATGGGGTGGAAAAATACCTGAGTGATCTGAAAGAATTCAAAACCGTGATCATGGGCAGGAAGACCTATGAGTTTGGTTATAAATTTGGACTTAAAGCCGGGCAACCTGCCTATCCCCATATGGAGCATTTTATATTTTCTGACTCGCTGAAAATTCCTGTTCTCCATCCCCAGGTACATATAGAGAAACCAAGTCTTGAACGAATTGCGGCCATCCGCGACGCGTCGCCTACCGACGTCTATCTTTGTGGGGGAGGTCAATTTGCAGGCTGGCTACTCGATCACAGACTGATAGATCGGCTAAAAGTGAAGATCAATCCGATAGTACTGGGTGATGGCGTTCCTGTTTTCGGGACATCCACTACCCCTGCTGTTTTTAAGTTGGTAGAGAATAAAGCTTATGATAATGGGCTTCAAATTGCCTGTTTTGATTTAAAAGACAGATAGCTCATAATAAATTTCAAAAAAAATCCCACAGCATGTCCTATTCCTCCCCGGCTAAAACGTCTTACCTATAGAAACAACAAATTATAAGTATTATGAAAGATTTTATGATGATTTTTATTGGTGCAGACTACACAGCGATGGGTCTTTCCCCTGAAGAAATGCAAAACCGCATGACCAAATGGTTCGGTTGGAACGACAAAATGGAAAAAGCCGGTGTTTTAATCGGTGGCAATGCGCTTACTCCCCAAATTCGACGTGTAAGTGGCAAGGACCAGACCGTAACCGACCTTACATCGGCAGAGGTGAAGGAAATTGTAGGTGGTTACTATCTGGTTCGCGCCCGGGATTTTGATGCTGTTCAGGAGATTGCACAGGATTTTCCCGATTACGACCTTGGTGGTACAGTTGAAATTAGAGAGGTTATGGTTTTTGAACGCTGATGGAACAAAAGATTATTGACCATCTTTTCCGCCATCAAAGCGGAAAGATGGTCTCTGTATTAACCAGGATATTTGGCCTGAAGCATCTCGATATCATCGAAGATGCCGTTCAGGATACTTTTATAAAAGCCAGTATCACATGGCGACAGCAAATGCCCGATAATCCTGAAGGATGGCTGGTGCAGGCCGCAAAAAATCGCGTACTCGATATTTTCAGAAAACTTAAAACAGAACAAAAACACCTGCCGCTCCTCAGGCAGGGTGCCGATACTATAGCGATCAACGAACTCTTTCTGGAAACCGAGGTAGAAGATGCGCAGTTGAGAATGATCTTCACCGCCTGCCATCCCCAACTCGATCCGCGGGATCGGATCTCCTTTGCGCTCAAGACGGTATCCGGGTTTAGCACAAAAGAAATCGCTTCAGCTCTTATGATGAAAGAGCAGAGTGTACATAAAAGACTTCACAGGGCCAGACGGGTGATAAGCGCATCCGGAATGGAATTCCGAATTCCTAAGGGAAAGGAACTCAGCCTAAGACTCGAAAATGTTTTAGCGGTGATCTACCTCATTTTTAATGAAGGATTCCATTCCAATCAGCAGGAAAATCTGGTACGCAAAGATCTATGTATCGAAGCAATGCGGCTCTGTCAGCTGATATTAAAAAAAGAACAGACAAGATCCGGGAATGCATATGCTCTGTTTGCCCTCATGGCCTTTCACGCAGCACGCCTAGATACCAAAACCGGTGCTGGAAATTCCTTAAACGACCTTAAAAGTCAGGATCGTAGCCAGTGGCACTGGCCATATATTAAATTAGGGAATACCATGATGAACAAAGCGGTAAAAGATGAGAGTTTCTCACGTTATCACTATGAAGCAGCCATCGCTGCTGAACATATCAAAGCCAGGCGATTTGAAGACACGGATTGGTCTAAAATTCTACATTGGTACCAATGCCTTCAGGCCATACATCCAATGCCGGTATATGTGCTTACAATAGCTGTTGTTTGCATTCAGATGGGCGATTTTATTTCCGCAAGGCACTACCTCAGCCAGATTAATGCAGAGGAGTTTAATCAAAGGGCGTATCTGTACTACGGTGCCTGGGCAGATTACTACCTGGGTATGAAACAGCCCGAGAAAGCTATCACACAATTAGAAACTGCCCTGGCTAAGGTGCAGAACGAACAAGAAAAAAATCATCTGCTAAAAAAGAAGTTAGAAGCAGAAAACAGCCTGGCTTAGACCGGCAATACCAGTGCCGGTCTACCTCTTCCCGGCCCTTATCTAACGGCTGGTTTTCTTGGCAGAATGGAAGCATTTATCTAAATTTAGTAAGCCTCCCCCTTAAATAACATAAAAACAACCCATTATGAAAAGAACTGTGATTACGGTGATAGCAGGTTCCCTGATCCTGCTTATTTGGAACGCCCTGTCCTGGATGGTACTTCCATTTCATGAACAGAGTATGAGCTCGATACCTGAAAGTGCCATTAAGGCGGATCAGTTAAAAGAACAACTGACCGAAGACGGGGTCTACCATTATCCTGGAATGCCGGAAGAAAATACAGAAGCGGCAATGAGCGAAGTTGAAAACAAACTCGCTCAGGGACCCAGAATTACACTCATGGTGTATAAAGCCGGTGGAACACCATTTATGGACCCCATTAATTTTTTATGGGATTTTATATTTGGGGCTATAGTCGTTATTTTGATAATAGGTATAATTAATAAGTTCGCCGATAAATCGATGAAGAATATAGTTTTCACTACGATTACCATAGGACTTGTGGTGGGTTTTATGACCGACCTGCCATTGATGAACTGGTTTATGTTCCCGCTGGATTATACAATGGCGAATCTGTTGGATTACATTGTGTCACTGGGGCTCCTTGGTATATTTATGGGAAGTTATACTTTTAAACAGTCATGATGAACAAAACAGCAATTCTTCTTATATCGCTTTTCTTTTTCTCATGTATGCCTAAGTCTGACAATTCAGCCCCGACAGAGACCAAGCAAAGCAACGTCTATCAAGGTCCCATTATCGACATGCATATTCATGCCAATTCTGAAGAAAGCGGAAAGTTTTTCTTTGGACTGGAACATCCTGAAACATTAAGGGGAGAGCGATATAAGGGGGTGAACAGCGCCAAGGAACAAATGGATGAGACCTTAAAGAGATTTGAAATACATAATATTGTAAAAGCCATGGTAACTAATGGCGATTTATGGATAAATGATGCTCCTGATAAGATTATTATAGGGAAAAGCAATTTACCCGCAGATACACTTCGAGCCCTTTTTCAAAAAGGCAGGATGCAGGTCATGGCTGAAATGTCACCATTTTATGGGGGGATAAAGGCCGATGACCCAAGCCTTGATCCATATTTTGATTTGGCGGAGGAATTACAGATTCCGGTTGGATTTCACATTTTCCCGGGCGGACCCCCCGGTGGCATTTACGATCTTGGACTTAAAGGTATGAGAGTAGCCAATGCTAGTCCCCTTCAAATTGAGGAAGTGCTGGTTAAAAGACCCGATTTGAAGATATATATCATGCATGGTGGGTGGCCTTATCTGGATGATATGAAAGCCCTCATGTACGCCCATCCGCAAATATATTTAGATATTGCAGTGATCGACTGGATTTTAACTAAGGAAGAGTTTTATAACTATTTAAGGGAACTGGTCGACGCAGGATTTGGTAAAAGGATCATGTTCGGAACAGATCAAATGACCTGGCCACAGACTATTGATATCGCCGTTAATACATTGAATGGTGCAGATTTTCTAAGCTGGAAACAGAGGGAAGATATCTTTTATAATAATGCGGCGCATTTCCTTGGCCTTTCCGAAGAAGAGATCGCAAAACATAAAAGCATGAAACAGAATTTGTAAAGTTTTCTCATTAAATTAGGGCTTCTACTTGATTTATTCAACCATCATCAAATTGAAATAAAACCAATTTTTACCATGCCTTTTACCCAACAATTCGCTAAACATTTCAGGGACTTCCACCTTGGTCCAAGCCTCACCGGGTCGAGCTTAAAAGAAGCCCTCACAGGGGTCAGCTGGAAGACAGCTACCACAGAGGTCTTCGAATTGAATACTATAGCTTTGCTGGTTTACCATATCAATTACTATGTCAGTGCGGTATTGAAGGTTTTACAGGGTGAAGAACTGGACGCCCATGATAAATACAGCTATAACATGCCTGCCATTGAATCTGAAGAAGACTGGCAGGAAATGCTCGACAGATGTTTTTCGGAGGCCGAGGCATTTGCAGTCTTGGTGGAAGCAATGCCTGAGGCACAATTAAAGGAGTTCATGGCATTGGAAAAATACGGCAACTGGTTCCAAAATCTATTGGTATTACAGGAGCATAGTTATTATCATTTGGGCCAGATTGTACTGATAAAAAAAATCCTTTCCAAGTCGTAAATAACTGTCTGTGAACAAAT
>JBDNAQ010000275.1:0-7984 GCA_039768345.1 Flavobacteriaceae bacterium | reverse complement strand
TTTGATCATTTCTGCCGAATTCTCGGATTGTGGTAAGTACCGTTACCTTCTCAGCGCGATAAACCCGGAATGCAAGGGTTCAAAAACCTTGAGTGTGATTATGCAAAACCCGAGCGAGGCCGATGAAACTAAGGCCGACAAATCTGTTCAATTTCTTGAAAATCTTGTGTTTGGTAAAAACTATGAAGCCTTCAGAGGGGTAAAGAAAATGATCATTGTCAACCAATTTGCCTTTATTCAAACAAAAGGGTTTATAGGCACCGATGAGCGGATAGGCCCTCGCAATGATGATACGATCCGGAAAGCGATGTGGGATTCAGATATAATTCTGATCGCCTGGGGCAAAAATAATCCTTATAAAGACCGCCAAGAGGAGATAATGAAGTTCATATGGCAATGCCCAGACAAGATTGTCCTTAAAACCAGAAAGCATCCCTCCAGAGGCTTTTATACAGACTTTATCAGACCAATGACATTGAATAATTCGATCGATTGAACTTAAAAGTCTTTTCTTCTTGCCTTTCTAAGATAGGTAGAGACCGGGATCAGGGTCCAGACCACAAGCATCATTATCGAGATTCCAAACCCGAGATTAGTCCCGAAAAAAGATTTAAAAACGGCCCCGGTATAGCCCAATAGAGCTGAAATATCGAGTTTTAAGAGTATCAGGGTTCTCGATAAGTCGATTGGATTTAAGAGCGTTGCAATCAGTGAAAAAGTATCCAGCGGATATTCTTCGAAAATGATAAGTGAAAGCAGAAAGATGCCGTCGTAGAGCACTGCGAAAAACAACCACATCAAGATAGCATATCCAAATCCTTTGATCCGGTTCTCGTTGTAGATGGCGATATTAAGTGAAAGGGCGGTGAAAATAAAAGTAAGAAAGGCCCCGGTATATAACAACAATACAAAATCCCAGATAGCCGCACTTTTAAATAGTCCATAGAATATAAACGGAATTCCAAGACCTAATATCAAACTCAGGGCGAGTGAGCCGGCTACCCCTAAATACTGACCCAGAAAGATTGAAGTGCGCTTTATCGGCTGAGCGATAAGAAGTTCGGTAAATTCCCTTGAGCTATAATAGTACATCACCCCGAAGATCGTCCCGATCAAAGGCACCAATACAATAATGATATTCATCAGGGTTATCACTGCCTTGGATAGATCATTGTTGAGAAACAATAAGGTAAATCCAAGGGCGAGGTAAAAAAGCAGATAGACATAGCTCCATCGGCTTCTCACCAAATCATAAAAACTGTATTTTAATATCTTAAGCATGCTGCGTTGTAGATATTTCGGCGATCGCGTGTTGAAAATCTGTTTGCTTTGTGCGTTCTGTTAACTCTTCAATAGTCCCCTGGAAATAGATCTTACCCTCGAGTAAATAAACGATCTCATCGGCCATTTCCTCCACGAATTCCATAATATGAGTAGTGATAAGAATCACCTTGCCTTTGGCCTTTTCCTCCTTGATAATCCTTTTGAGCACCATCAGCGCAGCCGGATCGAGGCCGGTAGTAGGCTCATCGAGAATTAAAATCTGGCCATTGAACATCAGGGTGATGACAATATTGACTTTTTGCTTGGTCCCTCCTGAAAGGTTGGCCAATTTGCTTTTCAGGAAAGGTTGCAGTCCAAAAAGGTCGATCAGCTGTTCTTCTTCCGATGGCATTCTTCTAAGGTCCTTGATCATGTTAAACAATTCACCTACTTTAAGATTCCCGGGGAAGTTGGCAATCTGAGGAAGGTAGTTGATCTCCCTGCGGTATTTCCATTTTTTGGAGATGTTTTGTCCCAGTACTTCAATCTGTCCGCCACTGGGAAGAACCATTCCCAGTATACTTTTAATCACAGTGGTCTTACCAGAACCATTAGGACCTAGTATAGCATAAATGCCAGGTTTCTCGATATGAAGATCGATCCCTTTCAGGACAGAGTTCTTGCCAAATTTCTTTTGCAGACCTTCTACACTGATCATAATAGTCTCTTCATGCGGGGTTTTGGATCCAATAGATTATCGGGCGTAAATACCGGAGATACTTTTTCTGAAAAATCGATAATATCCATAAAAAGACTTCTCAGCAGTACGATGGTTTCAGGTGTTCTGTTTACAATATAGGAAAAGAGTTTTACGGGCCTGTAGGGCACATCACCAATTCCGTCTTTATCGAGATCATATCCGGCATAGTTACTCCAGTAATTCTGCTCAAAAATATTGTCGTTAATCTTGCTGTTATAGGAGATATCGAATGAATTATAAAGGAAATTGTTGTTGCTAAAAGTATTGGTATAGCAGGCTCCTTTTACCTTTAGCGCCCAGCCATTGCTTATAAAATCATTATTCCTGTATTCAATCCTGTTAGATCCTTCAATACTAATCCCGATGGTATTTTCTTCAAAGGTATTCCCGATGATCTCAGCATCGTTTATTTCTTTTAAAAGCAGGCCGAACGATGCGGCTCCCCAGTTCTTTTTAAAAGTATTTCCGAACATGTTTATATGTTTGGAAAACATGACGGCCACGCCGGCACCGTTATTCTCAAAAGTATTCCCACGGTAGCTGTCGTTATTGGAAAACATAAAATGCAAGCCATAGCGTATATTATGAGAACTGATATTGTTTTCGATTTCGATATTGTCGGAGAACTCTAAATAAATCCCATCGCGTACCTTTTCTACTCTGTTATCGATGACTTTTACATTTTTACAATACCAGAGTTGAATTCCATTGCCCGAATTGAATTCCTCCACAGCATCTCCCATAATCGTATTGCCGATTACTTCTCCATCTGCGGCTTTTTCCAGGTATATCCCAAAAAAGAGTTTTTCCAGTTTGATATTGAGGATTTTGAAGTGCCTGGAATTCACGATCCTAATCGCCGCATAATCTGAAGTATAACTTGTTCCAACATTGATGATCTTTAATCCTTCAAGGTGTACACTGTCTGAGATCACCCGGATAACCTCACCCTTATTCTGCCCATCAATTACTGCTGCACCTTCCCCAAGCAGTGTAATAGGTTTATCAATTATTATATTATATTCCCTGTAAACTCCTGGTTTAAGAATAATTGTATCTTGTGGTGAGGCCTGTTCCAGAGCCATGCTGAGTTTTGAAACACCACAATCGCTGCACACTTCTATCCTTTTGGGTTGAGCAAAAAGCAGGCTTAAGTGGAGAAAGTAAAACAAAAATAGGATCGATTTCTTCATCTAAAATGTTGACTTAATAAATACGCCTCCGCAATGAACTTTTCATACCCGCTCTCTGGTACATATGGCCAATATCATGAAACTTGTATATTGGAATATTTGATACCAGTCTCAAAAATAAGGTTTTCTTGCTGCGCAAAAGTCGGACAACCACAATACAAATTGTGCCAAATACAGATTTCATAAGTAAACTAGCGGATAATTAAGAATTTAGAATTCGTCAGGGCCTTAACAAAGTGTTTTGTATTGGCAGGAAAATCGAATACCTGCTGTGGCATCAAATGAAATGTTCTGTTATCGATATTAAAATGGATCTCTCCCTCGAGCATCAATAGATAACTATTTTTAGGAGAGACATGTTCGGGGAAGAGGCTTCCCGCTTCCAGGCTAACGGTCAATACTTCAAAGGAAGAAGTATTGATGATATGTTTTACCTGCAATTTATTGAAGGCCTGTTCGGCCAAAAGGTTATTCGTCGTATACATAAGTATCTTCCCAGTGTTTTAAGAGTTCTGACCAATTATAAAGATCACCGCCATGTTTGGCTTGAGCCTCCATCGCCGATGCCCTGGAATCGAAAGCTGTGAGATAGGCCCCCATCGGGCTTGGTATTCCTTCACTTATTAAAAAAACAGCCTTCTCGGCAGGAATAAGCTCTCCCGGATTCTTATAATGATTACACATATATAAGGCAATGGACTCCTTTTCTGCTTGAATATGATTATTTAACAAGCATTCAACTGAATCAAACTTAAAGATCTTTCCCTTATCGGTAACCCATTCACTTCCGTGCAGTTTATCTACGATAGTCATGCTACAAAAATGGCAGGTATCGTGTCCATAGTTAATAGGTTCCGGACCAATATTACAAGAGGTAAAAAGGAGTAGGAAAAAGCCGGTGATACAGATAGTAGATCTCATTTCTAATTCGCAAAAATATGATTTAAGCAATCGCTTTATCCTGAACTATTCTTTTGTCTCGTTTCCCCAGAAAAAAGGCCACAACTGTTAGTGTCATGCCGACAAACATCATCCATGCCCCTGTTGAAGGGAGCGAAGTGACATCAAAATTAAGCATTCGGGCATGTCCGAAAAGAGGTGGTTTATAGGTCATTGGTGTTCCATCGGTGTTGGTGAGCTTCATAATCGCATTGGGATCCAAATTTGTGCCATAATCGATCATCCAGGCATTAAAATCATACATCCCGAGCACGCCCAATATAGACATGACAATAAACCAGCCCAAAAACCATTTATAGTTAAGCTTACCCAAATAACCCAATAATCCTATTAATACCCCCAAAAAAACCATAACCGCAATGACGATAGGGAAGGTGCCAAATTCCCACATATCCTCCGGTTTTGGCAAGGTCTTCATCCCGATGTAATGGTTTAGGCCATCGATGTTCTTGATATCAAATTCATTTACATCACGAATTCCATCGATATGGATATTCATCCCAAGTGGTTCGGGATATTGTGGAGCTCCTAACATTATATTCCACAATGGAAAAGCGAACAAGCCCAACAAAAACAAAGGCCCGATCATCATGATTATACTTGCTTTTTTCATCTTTTTACGCTGTTTTATACCATTCAAATACTGCGGGTATCTGTGCTGTATCCCTATTAAAATGAAGGAAAAAAGCGGGCAGGGTTAAACCGCCACCCGCTTAAAATTTAAAACAAACTCTTCAAAAAACTATTTCATTCACCCAAAGACCATGAAAGTTCAATGTTCGAATTGGCCGGCGATACCCTGATATAACCCTGCATTTCCTGGTGGAGTGCAGAACAGAAATCGGTACAATAGAACGGCCATACGCCAACTTGTTTTGGTTCCCATACAGAACTCTTGGTCTGTCCCGGCATAATAAGAAGCTCGGAAGAATTCTGACCTATAATGGAAAATCCATGAGGTACATCGAAATCTTGTTCCTGGTTGGTGATATGGAAATATACCTTATCCCCTACTTTGATCCCTTCTATATTATCCGGATTAAAATGACTTCGTATGGTAGACATATAGATATGCACTTCTTTACCCTGACGTTCAACTCGTGCGTCATCGACGCCCAGCGTTGCATACTTATGTTTGTTTTCATCCAATCGATAGATCTTCTGTGATTTTGATGCCAATAACTCAGCAGGACATCCGGCAGCATAATGAGGTTCCCCATGTGTTGGGAAATCATAAAGCAATTCCATCTTTTCACCTGAAATATCATAGATCTGTGCGGAGTGCTCCATTTCAGGACCTGTAGGCAGATACCGGTCTTTAGTGATCTTGTTCATCGCTACCACATATTTGCCGAAAGGTTTTCTTGAATTCCCACCTGGAATCATCAAATGCCCTACAGAATAATAAGTAGGCTTCCTATCGATAACCTCCCAAGACCCAACATTCCATTTAACAACTTCCGAAGAAATAAAGAAAGTAGTATAGGCATTCCCTTTACCGTCAAATTCAGTATGAAGTGGGCCTAAACCACCACTTTTAACAGTACCGGCCAGCACCTCTTCGAACTTAAGAATAGGAATACCATAGGCCTCACCATCGAATTTTTCTCCTTCGATCGCAGCTAACATTTTATCAAATGAATGTACGGTAATGTCTGCAGAGAGTTTACCACTACCTATAATGTATTGTCCCGTTGGATCTACATCACAGCCGTGCGGTGATTTAGGTGTAGGCAGGAAGTATACAGAGCCGGGTACCTTTGTTGGATCTACAGTAATTACTTCTTTTTTCATGGTAGAAGTTCCCGTATGGCTTTCTTCGTCATATACATTATGTGCATAGTTCGCTGCCATTTTCGTACCGCCTCCATTTTTTACATATTCTTCAATTTTCTTCCAGTTAATGGCAGCTATAAAATCCTTGTCATTTTGTGAAGCCATAACCTCCAATAATGAACTGGCCTCTTCCGTGTTATATGTTGAAAAGAAGAACCATCCATGAGATTTACCCCGGCCGGGATGTGAAAGGTCATAGTTGAATCCTGGCATCAATATTTGGAATTCCATATTTAATCGGCCGTTGTCAGGCGCTACACTAATAAAAGACAGGGCACCTTTGAAATTTCCCTTGTATTCATTGATGGGCATATCGCGCTGAGGAACCGGGACTGAAAACCTGGTACCCGCCACAACATATTCCGTGTTTTCCGTAATGAATGACGAACTGTGGTTACCGGCACTGTTTGGAACCTCAATAATTTCCTCTGTTTCAAATGTGCTCAGGCTTACCCTGGCAATCCTTGGCGTGTTATTACCATTCACAAAAATCCATCTGCCATCTAGTTCACCATTCGTTTGAGAAATATCCGGGTGGTGAAGATCATCCCAAGGAACAAAGCCAAATGATGTGTTCAACAACGGTTTAGTCTCTTCTGAATATCCATATCCAGAGGTTGGAAATTGTGAGAATACAGGAATTTCCTTGAACATACGTCCTGAAGGCAGCCCATAGACAGTTAGGTTACCACTATAACCCCCTGAAAGGAAAGCATAGTATTCATCTTGTTCGCCAGGAGCAACATATACCTTTTCTGCTGCACTGGATGACAATGCCCCATTAGAGCTTTTACTGGCATCGTTACAACCTGAGATGGTCAATGCCAGGGCTAAAATGGCAAGCGTTGAATATCTGATTTTTTTCATTGTATTTGGTTTTAATTATTTTGATTGACTTGAATTATTCTTCTGTTTCCGGTGGTAACATTACTTTGTCTACCACGTGAACAATACCATTACCTGCAGGTACACTAGCCAGAATTTTGGCGCCTCCAACATAAACATCATCTCCTTTTACTTCTATAAAGACGCTCTGGTCATTGGCCTGACCCAGTTTTTTAAATTTTTTCAGGAATTCTTTAGAATAATTACCCGGAGTAACATGATACTTGAGAATATTGGCCAGGGCGTCTTTGTTTTCAGGTTTTAGCAAATTATCTACCGTGCCTTCCGGGAGCGCCGCAAAGGCTTCATTAGTCGGAGCAAAAACCATTAACGGCCCTGCGTTCACCAGAGCATTTTCAAGATCGGCTGCCTGAACCGCCGCAACAAGTGTAGTGTGATCTTCGGAGCCGATAGCAATATTCAAAACATTTGGTGTTGATCCATCATCTTCAATAAAGGCTTGTCCCTGGACTTTTGTATTCTGGTCGTCTGAAGCAGCCGAAGAATCTGTTGCTGCCTTTGGCTCATTTTTACAACTCAGCCCAAGAAACAGGGCTAAAAAAGCACATAGGAAGAGTTTTAGTTTTGGTTGTGTTTTCATGATTAATTATTATAAGGTTCTAAAATATTCCAATACGGCCCTGGCTTCATCTTCGGTGAGATTCTGGTTGGCCATTGGCGATCCATTGAACTCTATCAAAAGATCTTTGGCCAGGGGGTCTTCTTTGACCATTTGTTCCGGATTCAGGATCATATTCATTACCCATTCCGGTGTACGTCGTTCTAAAATTCCATCAGGAGCCGGTCCGATAAATTTCTTGCCGATCCTGTGGCAAGCAAGACACATTTGATCATAGACCTCTTTGCCTTTGGTCGCCATCGCCTGATCGATTTCATCGTTTAAGTTTACCGAGGTGACAGACCCGACACCCTTATTACTAAGATCCACCCTTTCAGAGGCCTTTACCTCCGATACAGGTGGTGGCGCATCGTTTTGCTCTGTTGTTGTTTTTTTACGTTCAATACTAAATCCATCGGATTTCTTTTCTTGTTTCCCGCCGCAGGCAAAGAGTGTGATAGACAGGAT
>JBDNAQ010000274.1:0-5646 GCA_039768345.1 Flavobacteriaceae bacterium | reverse complement strand
GTACTTAATTTCTACCACCCGCGTGGTTCAGTTTTTGACTTTTATTTATGCAAACTGGTCAATACTTCCTTGACGATCCTGAAATCATCAAACTCGACCCGTTCGCCGTTTCTCTCCTGATAGGTTTCATGACCTTTACCTGCCACCAGGATGATATCGTTTTCCAGAGCAAGCTGACAGGCTGTTTTAATGGCCTGCCGCCGATCTTCTATAGACAGTGTCTTAGCAGAATTCTTCGGCTCTACACCCTTTTCCATATCATGAATGATCTCCATAGGCAACTCACTTCTGGGATTGTCTGAGGTAAAAATGGCTTTGTTACTCATTTCGGAGGCGATATGACCCATTACCGGACGCTTCGACTTGTCACGATCACCACCACACCCCACGACGGTGATGACGTTTTCATTTCCAGTCCTCAATGCATGGATAGTATCCAATACATTTTTGAGTGCGTCCGGCGTATGGGCATAATCGACTATAGCCGTAATTCTTTCTTTTGATATGAAATATTGAAACCTGCCGTCTACGTTCTCCAGTTCGCTCAGCAACTTGAGAGTTTCAAATCTTTCGAGGCCCAGCAAATCGGCAGTCGCATAAATTGCCAGAATATTATAGGCATTAAAACGCCCGATAAGTCTTGTCCAGAGTTCATTCTCTTCTATTTTCAGCAACTGACCGCTAAACTGGTTCTCGAGAACCTGAGCCCTGTAATCCGCAAAGGTTTTCAAAGCATAAGTAAACTTCCTGGCCCTGGTATTCTGGAGCATTACCAGTCCGTTCTTATCGTCCACATTCGATAGTGCAAATGCCTTTTTAGGAAGATCATCGAAGAGTCTTTTCTTGATGTCCCTATACGCCTTAAAGGTTTTGTGATAGTCCAGGTGATCGTGGGAAAGATTAGTAAAAATGGCTCCGCTAAAATCTAGCCCCTCTGTACGATACTGATCGATACCATGAGAACTGACCTCCATAAAACAGAATTCCACACCCGCCTCATTCATCAGAAATAAATGTTTGTTGATGGTAAGCGCATCTGGAGTGGTCAGGTTGGTGGCATATTCTTTATTGTCGACCATAATTTTGATGGTCGAGATCAACCCAACTTTATACCCGGCTTTTTTAAATAATTGATACAGCAGTGTGCTCACCGTTGTTTTCCCGTTGGTGCCGGTTACACCCACCAGTTTTAAATTCCTCGAGGGGACATCGTAGAAGTTTGAGGCCATTACAGACAGTGCCTTTTTCGCATTGTCCACTTCGATATAAGTGATATTATCTAAAAGTTGTTCCGGAAATTCCTCACAAATAACTGCCTGAGCTCCGGCCGCTGTAGCTTTATCTATAAATTTATGACCATCGGCCATGCTGCCTCTGATGGCTACAAAAGCATCTTTTTCTTGAATTGCCCTGGAATCGAACTGAATGGCATGGATATCAATATCCGTAGATCCGCTTACTGCAGACAGCCTAACACCATATAATATGTCCTTTAACAACTTCATGAAAGTTCCAGCACTATTTTCTTGACCTTATTAAGATTGGTTCCCTGTGTAACCGATTGCCTTTTCACTTTTCCATTTCCAATGACTTCCACCTCTATTCCCATATTTTCCAAAAGGGCAATAGCATCCATCCCACACATTCCCCTTACGTTTGGAACGGTTTGGTGTTCCTTTTGGGCCTCTGCGAAATAGCGCCTATACTCTTTATCTAATAGAATATTATCGGGTTCCAGACTCTCCACCTCTTCAATCAGTGGATTATTGGCATAAATCTTTCTGGCGATCGACTTAAAAACCGGTCCGGAAACATCTGCTCCGTAGTAGCCTACACTCTTGTCTGGTTCATGGATAACCACTATGCAGGAGTATTTGGCATTCTCGGCTGGGAAATAACCCGCAAAAGTGGAGATATACCCTAGTTTATCGGGGTCCTTGGAGACATAATTTTTTTGAGCGGTACCTGTTTTGCCTGCCATCGAAAAATTTGGAGAATAGAGCCGGTGAGCCGTACCCCCCTCCTTTTCAACCACATCCTTTAAGAGTTGCTGTACTATTGAAATGGTTTGTTTTGAACAAATCGACGGATCGATCACTTCCTTTTCGAAACTAAAGATGGTTTTGTCCCACTCACGTACTTCTTTGATCAGTCTTGGCCTCAACAATTCACCTCCATTGGCTATGGCGTTGTAAAATGCAAGTGTCTGCAAGGGCGTGAGGGCGACCTCATATCCGTGCGACATCCAGGCAAGAGAAATACCAGACCATCCCTTGTCGCCAGGAGAGCGCAATACCGGTTTCCCTTCGCCTTTGATAGGCATTCCAAGTTCGCGGTGCAAGCCAAGGTCCATGAGGCTGTTAACAAATTGTTCTGGCCGTTCCTTATAGCCATTATGAATCATTTTCGCAAAGGCCGTATTGGAAGATACCACAAAGGCTTCAGCCACGGATATCTTGCCATAACCCCCATGTTTTGAATCCCTCACCGTCCGATCATAAATCCTCCATCTTCCCTTTTCGGTATCGATAACATCGCTGGTGTCGACCACCTGATCTTCCAAAGCGGCCACCAACGACATGAGTTTGAAGGTAGAACCAGGTTCGTGAGATTCACCGATTCCATAATTCAGTCGCTCATAGTACCTTCCATCTTCTGTTTGTCCCAGATTTGAAATTGCCTTAATTTCTCCTGTTTCGGTCTCCATCACAATAACGCTCCCGTGATCTGCCTTATACTTCTCTAATTGTCCAAGCAGGGCGTGATGCGCGATATCCTGAATATTGATATCAATGGTAGAAATTACATCATAGCCATCTTTGGGTTCTACAATATTGTTCAGCCCGATTGGCTTCCATTGGCCTTTTGCAATCTTCTGTTTGAGACGCTTACCTTCCACACCTCTCAGATACTGTCCGAATGCACCTTCCAGGCCAACTCTTGTGGCATAACCATTTTCATCGAAACGTTCATATCCCACACTGCGTTCAGCAATCTTTCCCAGCGGATGTTCTCTAACAGTGCGCTGTTCGGCAATAAGACCACCTTTATAAGGACCCAGGCTAAAAAGGGGGAAAGTTTTAAGCTTTAAATAGTCGGTATATTCGACATTCTTGGCGATGAGTGCGTATCGATTTTGGTTGATACGAGCTTTCCGGAGGGTTTCCTCATAAAAGGAAGCCGGTTTCTGCAACATCTCGGAAAGGGAACTGGAAAGAGGGCCCACATGTGTTTCGAAGTCTTGCTGGCCTACTGTAACTGCATCGAAGCGTATAGTATATTTGGATACGGAAGTGGCCAACAGGCTACCGTCGTCTGAATAGAGATTGCCGCGGTTGGGGGCAATGGTAAACATCTTCTCGGTACGCTTCATAGCCAGCGCCTTGTATTTTTCTCCATCCACCATCTGTATACTGATGAGTTTAGCCCCAACAGCCGTCGCGAAGAGGAAGAGACAACATGCTACAACATAGAGACGGATCATTATGTTTTTTTCCCCGATGGCCATTTACTCTGCGAATGTTTTTACAATGATTTTTCTAGGTGGTGTTTCTGAAG
Source organism: Flavobacteriaceae bacterium (assembly GCA_039768345.1). Lineage (GTDB taxonomy): Bacteria > Bacteroidota > Bacteroidia > Flavobacteriales > Flavobacteriaceae > JAHEJJ01. The sequence continues at coordinate 2,088 of JBDNAQ010000274.1, read as the reverse complement.
GGCTTAGCCCTTTCTTCTCAACATATTTCGTCACGGTCGATTCGAGTTTTAGGCGCTGAACATCTGAACGCATATCGACAAATTCACTTCTGAGCTCTCTCACTTGTTCACTGAGCTCGGCTACGTGATGAACCTTGCGGTCTGCGCTGTGCGAACTGGCGATCATCACCGTTGCCAGAGATGAGGCGTAAATGATAAACAGCCAGTTTTTGGGAGCATCTCCGCTCACTAAAAACTTACCTTTCAAGAGGTCTAAAAAACCTTTCTTCATGAGAATATCATTATCGTTTTATATTCTTTCGGCAATCCTGAGTTTTGCGCTTCTGGCTCTCGGATTGTCTTTAATTTCTTCTGTTCCGGGCACGATAAGCTTTCCAATTCTTTTAAATGGAAGCTGCACCCGGCCATAGAGATCTTTTTCGGGCTCGCCTTCAAATTGACCACTCCTGATGAATCGTTTTACCAATCGGTCCTCCAGAGAATGATAGCTTATAATGCAAAGTCGGCCTCCTTTTTTAATCACTTCAGGAGTCTGGATTAAAAATTCCCGAATTGCCGCCAACTCCTGATTTACCTCTATGCGTATTGCCTGGAAAAGTTGCGCCAATACCTTGTTCTCTTTCTGTCTTGGCAAAAACTTTTTCAAAGCCTCTTTTACATCGGAGGTGGTTTTAACAGGTCGCTTTGCTCTGAAATCGACAATGGCTCCCGCCATTCCACCTGCATTGCGTAATTCCCCGTATGAATAGAAAATATCCCGCAATTGTCTGTGCTCATATTTATTGAGAATCTCAAAGGCAGACAGCTCGGTACGATTACTCATACGCATATCCAGATCGGCATCGAATCGGGTTGAAAACCCCCTGTCCGCCGTATTGAACTGATGCGAAGAGACTCCAAAATCTGCGAGTATGCCATCCACTTGAGTTATGCCATAGAATTTTAAAAACTGCCTCAGGTACCTGAAATTCTCATTGATCAGTCTGAAACGCTTGTCGTCAATGGTGTTAGCCAAAGCTTCTTCATCCTGGTCAAAAGCCACCAATAGGCCATCATTACCCAGTTTGCTCAATATTTTTTTAGAATGACCTCCTCCGCCGAAGGTTACATCTACATATATTCCGTTTTCAATGATCTTAAGACCGTCTACTGCTTCTTCGAGCAGTACCGGATCATGATATGTCGTCTTCATCGTCTCCCATTACTTCTTCTGCCAATTCCGCAAAGTTTTCAGCAGTTTCCTCCAAGACTCTTTCATAACCATCTTTATCCCAGATCTCTATAATATTGATAGCCGAACTAAGCACTACTTCCTTTTTGATTCCAGCGATGGAAACCAAGTTCTTAGGAATGAGTAAGCGACCTGTTGAATCGATTTCCACAGGCTTAACCCCTGCAGAAAATCTTCGGATAAAATCATTGTTTCGTTTGCGGAATCTGTTTTTTTTGTTCATTTTTTCCATCAACAAATTCCACTCGTCCATAGGATACAACTCCAGGCAAGGCTGGAATACAGACCGCTTGATCACGAAGCCTTTGCTGAGTAAAGGAGCCATCTGATTCTTTAGGGTAACAGGAATCATTACCCTACCTTTGGCATCAGCTTTACATTCATATGTACCTATGAAACTAATCACTTAAAGATGGTCGGTTTATTTATTATAAACTCAAATATATAGAAATTATTACCACTATTTACCACAAATTACCACTTTAACTACAAAAAAAACATGTCGGGGCTTCGCTGTGCAGCATTATTTAGCGACTGTAAATGCTTTCTTCCTGTTGGTCAAAACTTACCGAATGGCCTTAAAACAACTGTTTATAAGCGTTTCTGTATTTTTATAAAAATCAGTCTATAATTATGAAATGCCTATATTTGCCCACTGATACAGCAAGTACTCTGTAGATGGAAGACCAAATAATCAAAGAAGGAAAATACAGGTATATAGAAGTTGGAGAAGGTACGCCCATGATCATCCTGCACGGTCTGATGGGTGGTTTGAGTAATTTTCATGGGGTCACCGATTATTTTCCCAAAAAAGGATATAAGGTGTTGGTTCCCGAGTTGCCTATTTACAGCATGCC
>JBDNAQ010000273.1:0-9535 GCA_039768345.1 Flavobacteriaceae bacterium | reverse complement strand
TAAATACATGGCTTTTGTAGAGATATATTAACGGCTAACCACCCACACGTTTGGTCCGAAATCCGTAATCCTGAAGGATTTCCATAATCTTATCTCTCAGATCTCCCTGTATTATAATAGCACTGTTTTTGACGGTTCCACCAACATGAAGCCTCGATTTCAAAGCCTTAGAGAGCGCTTTTAGGTCTTTATCTGATCCCTGATACCCTTCCAGAATTGTGATAGGCTTACCCTTGCGCTTTTCATATTTGCATATTATGGGTTCGTCCTGCACCCACAGATCGTGGGAAGCATCCTTTTTCTCATTGTCGGATTCTTCGGGAATATGATCCGGAAAGAGGTTTCTTAATTGATCTTTAAAATCCATTACAACTTGTGTTTTATGATATAAGTGGGCGTGAGGCTATCCATATGACGGATCGTATGATTTTCCTGATCTAATCGATCTAGCTGACTGTTCGCCAGTACATATGCCGTACCATTAGCCACGCTAAGGGTCGTCGGGATGTCCATGACGGGGTGATCTATCAACAGTGGCATGATAGTATCAATTAGGGATTTATCCTTCGCCAGGCCGATCTTTAAAAGTCCGTGTAAACTCTTATCCCTGTCATCGTTACGAATTCCGTACAGCGCCCCCTTATAATATTTTAACCCGTCTACGGCTACTTTCAAACTGGTTCCGGCATATGACCGATTGATCACCTCGTTTTTTTCAAGATCCACGACCCGGATCCCGTCGGTCCAGGAATCGACGTACAGGAATTGGCTGTCATCCGAAATGGCAATACCATTAGGATATTGAAGCGTTGGGTCAGAAAGATATTCAATAATCTCACCATCGGGATATTCCAATTGGTATACTAAATGTCGATCGGTATCGGTAATATAAATTTTCAGATCATTACTGATCGCCAAATCGTTCATAAAATGATCAATCGTATCGTTTAAGGTGTAACTTCTAAGAAATTTATCTTCATCCAGATCATAGACGATCAATGTCGAATTACTTCCCTCGCGGGTCTTGGCACTGCTGAGCGCAAATAGCAACCCATCTTTTATCTCCATCCCGATCCCATGCTTATAACCAAACTGACCCGAACTTATGAGATCCCTGGTCTTACCGGTCTCCGGATCATAGGCGATGATTTTGTCATGGTAGATACTACTCAAATAAAAGATATCTTCCCTGCTATCATACGCAATACCTTCCGGAATAAGAGTCCGATCGGCATCTACCTTATACACTTCGGTTGTCTGGGTACAACCGGCCAGTGATAAAACGATGGCGAATCCAAACAGTAAGTATATAAACTGATTATTTATATACCGCACTTTAAACAGTTCTATTTTAATTATATAACTATTATTTTTTGATCAATCCTAACTCGATTAACCGTTGGTGTAAAAACTCTCCTGCGGTAATATCCTTATAGAGCTGGGGGTGGTCTGCGCTGATACAGTTTTCTAGGCAGTTAAGCGGCATCTCACTGATAGGATGCATAAAAAAAGGAATGGAATACCTCGACTTACCCCACATTTCTCTTGGTGGATTCACCACCTGATGTATGGTGGATTTTAATTTATTGTTAGACAAACGGCTTAACATGTCGCCTACATTGATCATTAACTGATCGGGTTTTGCGATCGCATCGATCCATTCACCTTCATGATTTTGCACCTGAAGTCCTTTTCCATGCGCTCCCATTAAAAGGGTGATCAGATTAATATCTCCGTGGGCAGCAGCCCTTACAGCATTCTTGGGCTCTTCACTGATAGGTGGGTAGTGTATCGGACGAAGAATCGAATTACCGTTTTTGATATAGTCGTCAAAGTAATTTTCTTCCAGATCAAGATGAATCGCCAGCGCCCGAAGTACATAGCGTGCCGTTTTCTCCAGCATTTTATAGGCTTCTTTACCTACACTATTGAATTTTGGAAGTTCCTTTACCATTACATTATCTGGATATTGATCTTTGAGCTTAGGATCGTTTTCCACATATTGGCCAAAATGCCAGAATTCCTTGAGATCACCTTCTTTCCTGCCCTTAGCATGTTCCTTTCCAAATGATGTATAACCCCGTTGCCCACCGATTCCTTCTATTTCATAACGATTCTTTATCTCCTGAGGCATTGCAAAAAATAGCTTGATCTCCTTGTAGAGATCATCTACAAGTTCATCTGAAAGAAAGTGCCCGCTTAAAGCGACGAAACCAATATTTTCGAAAGCACCGCCAATATCCCCGACAAATTTTTTCTTTAGCTCATCGTCGCCAGAGATAAAATCCCTTAAATCCACACTTGGTATAGCTGTCATTTCATCAATATTTGTAGTTGATCAAATGTAAGAAATATGTAGACTAACAACCACAGTAATTCCCCTTTCTTTCACAATCAAATTTGTTACTTTTACAGCGTTTTATGCCCAATTAAACACTATGCAACATATTCGATATTCCTCCGGGGGGATCAGTAAAAAGCTTCAGATAGAACTCTTCAAAAAGATGCTGAAGCCACGTATGATCGAAGAAAAAATGTTGATCTTACTAAGACAGGGCAAGATTTCCAAGTGGTTTAGTGGAATAGGCCAGGAAGCGATATCCATCGGTGTCGCCATGGCTCTTGATAAAAATGAATATATCCTGCCGATGCATCGTAATCTGGGGGTCTTCACTACCCGTAATGTACCACTACACCGGCTTTTTGCGCAATGGCAGGGCAAAGCAAGCGGTTTTACCAAAGGGCGCGACCGGAGTTTTCATTTCGGCACTCAGGAATACAAAATTATCGGAATGATCTCCCATCTCGGGCCACAATTAGGTGTTGCAGATGGTATTGCGCTGGCCGATGTATTAAAGAAAAAAGCTGCGGTTACCGCGGTGTTTACCGGAGAAGGCGCCACCAGTGAAGGTGATTTCCATGAAGCGCTCAATCTGGCAGCAGTTTGGGATCTCCCTGTATTGTTCTGTGTTGAAAACAATGGCTATGGCCTGTCTACCCCTGTAAGTGAGCAATTTAAATGCGAACATATTGCTGATAAGGGCAAAGGTTATGGAATAGAAGCGCATATCGTTGAAGGTAACAATGTACTTGAGGTCTACAACACAGTAGATAAAATTTGTAAAAGCATGCGAAAAAAGCCCCGACCTGTCTTACTCGAATTCAAAACTTTTCGGATGAGAGGTCATGAAGAGGCCAGCGGCACCAAGTATGTTCCAAAAAAACTTATGGAAGAATGGGCGGCCAAAGACCCCCTGGAAAACTATCTGGATTACTTGCATCAGGAGGGTATTCTCAATGAAGTAGAGGAAGTCCGTATTAAAAAAGAAATCATCGAAGAAATTGACAATGGCTTAAAGATTGCCTTTGATGAGGAAGCGATTACATCAAATGAAACTAAAGAGTTAAACGATGTATACAAAGAGTTTAACTATCAAGAGGTTAAGCCTGGAAGTGTTATTAAAAATATTCGTTTTGTTGATGCGGTCTCCGAAGGATTAAAACAAGCGATGGAGAAGTTCGATGATCTCCTTATCCTGGGTCAGGATATCGCAGAATATGGGGGTGTTTTTAAGATCACTGAGAATTTTATAAACGATTTTGGAAAGGAGCGGGTCCGGAATACACCTATTTGCGAATCGGCTGTTGTCGGAGCCAGCATGGGCCTTTCCATCAATGGAATGAAATCGGTGATGGAAATGCAGTTTGCAGATTTTGTCAGCAGCGGCTTCAATCCGATTGTAAACTACCTGGCCAAGGTCCATTATCGATGGAATGAAGCTGCCGATGTGGTGATTCGAATGCCTTGTGGAGCCGGAGTAGGCGCAGGGCCGTTTCACTCGCAGACAAATGAGGCATGGTTTACCAAAACCCCCGGACTAAAAGTGGTTTATCCGGCATATCCTTTCGATGCCAAAGGCTTGTTGATCAGTTCCATTGAAGACCCTAATCCTGTCCTTTTCTTTGAACACAAAGCCTTATACAGGAGTATCTATCAGGATGTACCGGCAGATTATTATAATCTGCCCCTCGGTAAAGCCTGCCTGCTCAATGAAGGTTCAGATCTCAGTATTGTCACTTTCGGTGCCGGTGTCCACTGGGCAGTGGATATACTGCAAAAGCATGAACATATCAATGCCGATCTTATAGACCTTCGAAGCCTTCAACCACTAGACCAGGAGGCGATTTTCAACTCGGTAAAGAAAACAGGCAAACTTCTCGTATTACAGGAAGACACACTATTTGGCGGGATTGCCAGCGACATTGCCGCTATGGTGGCAGAACATTGCTTTGAATATCTCGATGCTCCGGTTAAACGAGTGGGAAGCCTTGAGACGCCGGTTCCCTTTGCTAAAAACCTCGAAAATAATTATCTGCCGCATAAAAGATTCGAAGAGGCGCTGCTCGATTTGTACTCCTATTAAAAATTCGATTATCAGTAAGAAAATAGACAGCTTTCTCAGACTAAATTTTCTATCTTCGTGCCTATCATAATCTTCTTAAAATATCTACTATGAAAAACCTTGTTTACTTGATTATGGTTGCGTTATTGTTCTCCTGTTCGGCCTCTAAATCCGGAGGAGACACTGCAGCTAAAATGAATAAAAAGACACTGAAAGGCACCTGGGAAGTCTCAGACATCCGTTTTGTTGGTGAAGAAGGCCTTTATAAAGCCAATTTATTTGGCTTAGCCGATTCCCCATGTTTTAAAGGAAGCGACTGGGTCTTTATCCCAAATAACGGCACCGGTAAATTCACGCTTGAATCTGCAGATCGCTGCACGGCAGGAACCCATCGCATTCTCTGGTCATTTAATGATACCGGATATGGGAGTACACAGTTACAATTTAAATATGTGGATGAAAAAAACAAACCCCTAAGTGGTGATAAGAGTGGGTACCGGGCCAAAATAGATACGCTGACACCCAACAATATGGTGTTGCGAGTGAAATCGAACTACCAGGGATCTTCTTTCGATGTTGTTCTCACTATGGACAAGATCTCTGAAGACTATACTTTGTAACTAAATCTTAATTAGACAACTATGACACGAAAAATAACCAGTATAATGCTCATGTTGTGCCTTGCACTAAGCCTTAATGTAGGGTGTAAATCGGTACAAAATGCGAACAAAACTCAAAAAGGAGCCGTGGTTGGTGCGGCAGGTGGAGCCCTGTTAGGCGGACTTATCGGAGGTAATATCAAAGGAGCCTTGCTTGGCGCTGTAATCGGCGGAGCTGCCGGTGCTATCATCGGAGACCAGATGGACAAACAAGCTCAGCGAATAGAGGAAGAGCTTCCCGGTGCCCAAGTAGAAAGGGTGGGCGAAGGTATCCAGGTTACTTTTGACGAAAACAGCGGTGTAAATTTCGCCTTTAACAGTGCAGATCTAACGGCCGAATCAAAACAAAACCTCGAAAAGATCGCTGAAGTTTTTCTGGAGTTTCCAGATACAAACCTTATGATCGAAGGCCATACAGACAGTACGGGGTCAGAAGAATATAATATGAAGCTTTCGGAACGCAGGGCTAAATCGGTATTTGATTTCCTTAAAACTACAGGGATTAGCTCAAGCCGAATGGATGTTGCTGCTTTTGGGGAAACAGCCCCTCGCTATGACAACGATACCAAAGATGGCCAGGCTAAAAATCGCCGGGTAGAGATCGGTGTTGCTGCCAATAAAGAAATGATAGAAGACGCCAAAGCTAAATCTAACTAAGTCAAGGATCCTTTCAAAATCAAAACTCGGCTTTATGTCGGGTTTTTTGTTTGGATTCCATTTAACTTGCAGAAGTGGAACGATGGGATACGATCATTATCGGAGGTGGGCTGGCCGGACTTACAGCGGCCATTGAATTGGCGCAGAATGGCGCCGGGGTATTGGTCATAGAAAAAAATTCTTATCCGAAACATAAGGTTTGTGGGGAATATCTATCTGAAGAGGTTGTGCCTTATCTGGAATCCCTGGGAATCAGCCTAAGTGATGCTGTTAAGATCGACACGCTGGAGATCAGTAGCAGGAATGGAAAATCACTCAGTACGAAACTACCCCTTGGTGGAGTAGGCATCAGCCGATATGAACTCGATCACAGAATGTACAAAAAAGCGAAGGAAGCGGGAGCCGATTTTAGGTTCAGCACCGCCACCGGGGTCGATTTTATAGACGGGGAATTTATTGTCAGTACCATTGAAGAAGAATCCTTAAAAGCTCAGCTGATAATCGGGGCCTATGGAAAACGCTCGAATCTTGACAAAAATCTTGGCAGGCCTTTTATTAAGAAACATGCTCCCTGGCTTGGTGTTAAAGGACATTACCGCTTTGAGGGATTCGATGACAACCTTGTGGCCGTGCACGCATTTGACGGAGGATATGGTGGGTTATCAAAAACGGAATCAGGACTGGTGAATTTTTGTTATCTGGCCAATTATAAAATTTTTAAAAAATTCGGCGATATAGCATCTTTTAACCAGGCTATTGTCGCCAGAAATCCCAGGCTCAAAACAATATTGGATAAAGGTGAACCTGTATTTGATAAACCTATCAGCATTGCACAGGTATCATTCGAAAGAAAAATGCAGGTTGAAGATCATATCCTGATGTGTGGCGATGCTGCCGGACTAATCCATCCGCTTTGCGGAAATGGGATGGCTATGGCCATACACAGCGGTAGGATCGCCTCAAAACTTATCTTCCGCTTTCTGGAGGATCAGAAATTCGACCGGACTTCGATGGAACTTGCCTATACTGAAAGCTGGTACAATAACTTCGGGAACCGAATCCGGTGGGGTAGATATTTGCAGAATCTGATTTTACAACCGAGGATGTCTAATGCCGTAATCGCTGGTTTAACGCAATTCGATTCAATCACAAAGGCCATAATTAAAAAGACGCACGGTAAGCCGATAGATATATCATGAATTTCAAAGAGCGAATCGAGCAGGAAGAGATAATGGACCAGGGATCAATGGAACTGGATGTTCTAGCCGCGGCCTATCGTGACATCAACCGGTCTAACCAATTTTTAGGCGGTTTCTCAGCCTCTTATAAGGTACTTAGAAGGCTTATTTTATCTGACCGGAAATCGGGTACGGTTCGTGTTCTCGATATGGGGTGTGGTGATGGCGGTATGCTTCGGCACCTCGCACGTCAATTTAGAAAACTTGAAATCCCGATTGAATTTCTGGGTCTGGACCTGAACACCGATGCAATAGCTCTAGCCAGGCAAAATTCCATTGGTTATCCTGAAATTAGATATGAATCTGCAAATATTTTGAACTACCAGGGGGAAACTTCCCGGCACGACTATGTGCTTTGCACGCTTACCTTACATCATTTCAACGATAATGAAATCCCGGGTGTGATAGGTGCTTGCCAGAGTTCTTGTCATCGTGCCGTAATCATTAACGATCTGCAAAGAAGCAAATCTGCTTACTATCTTTTTAAAATCTTTAGCGCTATTTTTATACGATCGGCTGTGGCCAGCAACGACGGACTGGTTTCAATAAGAAAAGCATTTCGTAAAAATGAACTTCTTGAGGTGTCGAAGAGATTTCCCAATTGGGAACACAGCATTAAATGGAACTGGGCCTACAGATATGTATGGGTTATTAAAAAAAAGCGACCAACACCTTGATGAGCGAAATACGGATACATACGGTAGCGAAGCAGTTGCCAGAATATAGCAATAACACCAATGAGATCCTGCCTTTTGTGAATGACTGGCTGAAAGATCAGGATGAGCGTTTCAGACGAAAAGTACTTAAGATTTTTGAGGGTGCAGCCGTAGACAAACGTTATGGTATAATGGATATCGAAGCGGTTTTTACCCCAACCTCATTCGAAGAAAAAAACACCATATATGTACGGGAATCAAAGAAACTCGGAATTCAGGTATTGCAGAAAGCGCTGAATAAAAGTGGCTGGACTGCAGATAGCATCGACTATATTATCACAGTTAGTTGTACCGGTATTATGATCCCCTCGCTCGATGCATATATAGTGAATGAATTAAATCTACGACCCGACGTACTCCGATTGCCCGTTACCGAGATGGGATGTGCTGCAGGAGTATCGGGCCTCATCTATGCTGCAAATTTTTTAAAGGCAAATCCGGGAAAACGAGCTGCAGTAATCGCCGTGGAGAGTCCCACAGCAACCTTTCAGCACAACGATTATTCGATGGCCAATATGGTTAGTGCTGCCATATTTGGAGATGGTGCCGCCTGTGTGCTGCTGAGTTCAGAACCAGACAGTTCAGGGCCGAAAATACTGGGTGAGGAAATGTATCATTTCAAAAATGCAACGCATTTGATGGGCTTCGATCTTACTAACGCCGGACTAAAAATGATACTGGATCCCCAGGTACCTGAAATGATCTCGAGTCACTTTCCTCAAATAATATATCCTTTTCTGGAAAAGTTAGATTCCTCCATAGAAAAGGTAGACCATTTAATTTTCCACCCCGGCGGTCGCAAGATTGTTCAGACTGTAGAAGAGCTCTTTGGACAGCTCGGGAAAAGCATCGAAGACACCCGGGAGACTTTAAGACTATATGGCAATATGAGTAGCGCGACTGTACTTTATGTACTGGATCGTTTTATGGATAAAGAGATCGGTGAAGGCGAACAAGGTCTTATCCTGAGTTTCGGCCCGGGCTTTTCGGCTCAAAGAATACTTTTACAGTGGTAAACCCCTGATCGATATATGAATTACAGATCAATCATAGAAAGACTGCCTTATGACAAACCTTTTTTATTTGTCGATGATATTCATGAAGCTAGTGAAGAGGGGGTAAGAGGGAGCTTTACTTTTAGGGAAGAGCTCGATTTCTACAACGGGCATTTCAAAGATACTCCGGTAACCCCGGGAGTCATTCTCACCGAATGCTGTGCACAGATCGGGCTGGCCTGTTTTGCGCTTTTCCTTATCAATACTTCAGAAGACCATACGATAATGGCACTCAGCAGTTCCGAAATGGAGTTTTACCAGCCCGTATACCCGGGAGAACGAGTGGAAGTGATTTCCAGCAAAATATACTTCCGTTTTGGAAAATTAAAATGCGAAGTGAAAATGTATAATTCCGATAAGGTCCTGGTCTGCAAGGGCCATTTATCAGGCATGCTTAAACCTGTCGCGGATGAATAAAAGAGTGGTCATCACCGGAATGGGCATCTGCGCGCCTAACGGAATAGATCTTAAGTCTTTCGGCAATAACCTTAGCCAGGGGATCAGCGGAATCAGCTACCGCTCAGATCTGAAAGATCTAAATTTTGGATGTCAAATTGCCGGATATCCAAAAGTTAATGATAGTCATATAGATAAATACTTCACTAAAATCCAGCAAAGAGGGCTTAAGGCCAGCGGGCTGATTTACGGAGTGATTGCGGGAAAAGATGCCTGGACGGATGCCGGTCTTATGGTTGATACTAATACTGAACCTGACTGGGACAGTGGGATCATTTTTGGAACGGGTGTCCTGGGTGTGGATAAGTTTCGTGAGGCTATATATTTAGTCGATGAGGGTCAGGTACGCCG
>JBDNAQ010000272.1:0-3509 GCA_039768345.1 Flavobacteriaceae bacterium | reverse complement strand
TGGACCAGTTCAAATGGCCAGTTCACCGGAAGCAGCACCAATTTTTTTAATGCTCAAACCCAACAGTGGAATCAATTATGGATCGACAATACGGGAGCTCATTTATATCTTAGTGGTGAGCGTAAGGACAATCAGATGATTCTTGCTTCAAATGAAATTCCGAGGGAAAACGATACTCCATATATCAACAGGATCACCTGGACTCTTAACAAGGACGGTACGGTAAGACAATTATGGGAAATTTTGGCGGAAGGTGAGGTCATCAACGTTGCTTTTGACGGCCTGTATCGAAAGAAGTAGAATTTAATTACAAGAAAAAAACCGGCAAGATGCCGGTTTTAAAACTAACTAACTCAAAAAATACTAACTCAAATAATCAGACGCAAATAATATTAAAAACTACTTTGTTTAAGTTGCCTAAACACTGGTAGTATATGACTTCTTTAACCTTTAATTTAAAAACGTGGTTACCAGTCATTTATTGTAAGTCCTCTAAGTATTTTTCGGTGTTGAGCTCGATTAGACAAGCCGATCGATCGGATCAATAGTAGTCGGCTATCAGCTGATCTGTCTCTTCCCGGTTTTTGAATACCTCAAAAGTTTTCCCCTGGGTCCTCAAGGCCCCCAGTGTATTGGCATATTGTGCCGCCTTAATAGGATCGTTATATAAGGAAAATCCATAGGCCAGCCCGCCGGCAAAAGAATCTCCGCAGCCTGTGGTATCGATAACATTTTTTACATGGACCGATTTAATAAACTGCTTCTCTATCTCGCCATCCTTTTTAAAGTAAACCACACAGCCTCTTGAATCGAGTGTGACATAAAAATAGGTTACACCTCCCTTTAAAACATGCCTGGCCATGTCGTCGAGGTGGTCTGTTTTTTCCTCATCGTAATGAACCATTTCATCTGCGTGATATTCATTTTTAAACCAGCATGCCTGAGATTCTTCCAGGTTCATTTTTAATATATCGATATATGGCAGCCATTCATCCATATCAACCCAAAACTTGCGATAGCGATCACCAGACATGCTCATGGTGGTAGTAGGCCCATGTGCATCGAAAATAATTTTCCCCTTCATATTCTCACTGATATATTTCAATGTGCTCAGCGATATCTCGAAATCAGTGATCGGAACAAAAACAAAGGCATCAGCATCTGTAAGATCCTCGATGTCTTTCGGTAGTATCGGCTGCATACATGCTGTTTGTTTTTCGAGCCGGTTATTCTGGTCGAGAAACCTCAGTTCGATTACAGTACCCTTGTCGGCCTCACTGAAAACATGTGAGACATCAATATTGGAATACGGCTTAAAGAGGCTTAGTATTTTTGTATGATCCTTTTGGTGAACATGGGTTACCGGTATCACCTGGCCTTCATCCCCAAGTAATTTTGAAAGCGCGATCACAGGATGTGTAACACAACCGTATTTTTGGATCATTTCATTTTGATAGGTAAATATGGTGTCTCTAGGGATAGGGCCCAGTACTGCTATTTTGGTCATGTTGCTATCTTTCTTTAGTGCAGATTCCGCGGAACCCAACCGTATGCCGTTCTAAAATTCGATGAGTCGTTCTTATGAGGCAAGAAATTGCTACTGATAAGATATTAACTCCTATTCGAGTTACGCATGTGAGAATCGTTCTCCTAATTTAATAAGTTTAAGACAAAAAACAGCTATTGGAAGATGTTTAAGAAAATATAACTGTTTTATTATTGTAGACCATAGTTTTTCGATCTACATGAAGTTGAACCGCCCTGGCGAGGACAATTTTTTCCAGATCCCGTCCCTTGGCTATCATGTCCTTTACCGAATGGGTATGCGAAACGGCAGTAACGTCCTGTTCTATGATCGGGCCGGCATCGAGTTCTTCGGTTACATAATGACTGGTGGCGCCGATGATCTTGACACCTCTTTTGAATGCCGCGTGATACGGTTTTGCACCAGCGAAGGCCGGTAGGAAAGAATGATGGATATTGATGATTCTATTCGGGTACTGATCAATGATCACAGGGCTGATGATCTGCATATAACGTGCAAGTACAATAAAATCGACCCCGGCCGACAACAGCAGTTCTAATTGTTTTTTTTCAGCCTCCACATGTGTTTCTTTAGTTACTGGAATATGGTGGAAGGTGATATTAAACTGCTCAGCGATCGGTTGGAGATCCTTATGATTACTTAGGATGAAGGGGATCTCTACCGATAATTCACCACTGTGATATCGGCTTAAAAGATCGTAGAGACAATGATTGTACTTTGAAACGAAGAGCGCCATTTTTGGCCGTTCTTCTCCGGGATAGAACTGGTATTGCATCTTATATCGCGCTGCCATTTGCTGATCGAATTCCCTGTCGAGTACATCGAAATCAATGGTATCCGGATCGAATTCAGACTGCAGACGCATAAAAAATACACCTGCTTCTTCGTCTACATGTTGGTCTAGATATACGATATTACCGCCTTTGCCATGAATAAAACCGGTTACGGCACTAATAATCCCCGACTGATCGGGGCAATGAATAAGCAAGGTGGTTCTCATATACGTGATATTAGACCGATAAAATTAGAATATTAGGAATGAAAGCTCAATAAGTTCTTCAATTTTTATATAATTCGAATCGCTTTCAATTTTTTTTTGCATTTTCCGTAAATTGCCAACTCTTAAAATCGTATTATTATCGATGGAGCAATCTCAACCCTACACACCAAAATACAAGATAAGGATCGTTACTGCGGCCTCGCTATTCGATGGTCATGATGCGGCCATTAATATAATGAGGCGTATTATTCAAAGTACCGGTGTTGAGGTGATCCATCTTGGGCACGATCGGAGCGTGACCGAAGTGGTGAATTGTGCTATTGAGGAAGATGCGAATGCCATTGCAATGACATCTTATCAGGGTGGACATAACGAATATTTCAGATTTATGCACGACCTGCTTCACGAAAAGGGTGCAGGTCATATCAAGATCTTCGGTGGAGGTGGCGGAGTTATTTTGCCTGAAGAGATCGAAGCCTTGATGAAGTACGGGATAACGAGGATCTATTCGCCCGATGATGGCCGTCTGATGGGCTTGCAGGGGATGATAAATGATCTGGTCTCGCAATGTGATTTCCCGGTGCCACCCCTGGAACTTCCAAAGGGAAAAGAACTGGAGACCTTACTTAGAGAGAAAAATGCACCTGTTATTGCCCGACTTATCAGTCTGGCTGAGAATCGGCCGGAAGATTTCCAGAAACATTTCACCCCCTTAAATCCCTCAACAAAAAAAGTTCCGGTATTAGGTATTACAGGAACAGGAGGATCGGGTAAGTCTAGCCTTGTTGATGAACTGGTCAGGCGCTTCATTATGGATTTTCCCGATAAGCATATCGGCCTTATTTCGGTTGACCCTTCCAAAAGAAAAACGGGAGGTGCCCTTCTCGGTGATCGGATCAGAATGAATGCCCTGAACAACGAAAGGGTTTATATGCGGTCGTTGGCCACCCGTCAGTCGAATCT
>JBDNAQ010000271.1:0-5104 GCA_039768345.1 Flavobacteriaceae bacterium | reverse complement strand
TCGTGATGGGAATAATATTGCCGTCTGCATCTCTGGCATTGTCAAAGGACCCAACAAGCCCGTTGGGATCTGCCTCAAAATCAACGGTCAGGGCCACCGTTTCTACAGTGGTGATCATATCGCCATGGGCCCCTATGTAATTCACGTGATAAATGACTACGGCAGTATTCGGGCCCGTAAGAAAACAAGTCCCTTCCTGAGGCCGGCCAAAACTTCCCGGCTGTATTTTTCCCAGATGGGTCATGTTCCCGGAGATGACATTGGTTGTAAGATTAAATCCTACATCCGGAATACAACTAACCAAGGGAATAGATGGATCTGCCACATTGGTGAATTTACCACGCCAGGCCCTTGTGGCCTTTTTACCATTATCGGATTTGGCATCGACGGTCTCAAGATTTACCGCCGGATCATCGGCAGATTCCTGGGTACAGGATATCACCGTTATTAAAAGGATTAGTGATCCCCACCGAAGCGATTGCCTGATGCATTTTTTGATGTTTGTTTTCATAATGTTGGTATTAGAGTTAGAATATTAAAATCGCTTTACAATACAGTAATGATCATTCCCTCTGGGGGCTCTGCAATTGAGAAGGGAGGATACTAAAGAAAGCACATAGAAAGCATACGGCCTAATCATAAGGGATGAAGTAAGCTCAAAAATGTCCTAAATGCCAGTATTCCTGATCGAATCAAAGCAAAAAACCCCGGTCTCTTAAAAACCGGGGTCTTGCTCTTCAGGATAATCCGTAGATCTTCTGCTCTGTTAACGCACTTTATTTTGTCGGATTTTCAATATTGAGTTCGATGCGCCACCGGTGATGTAAATGTCGCCAGAAGGGCCTACATCAACGTTGTCAAAAAGCCATTGTGGAGGAAATCCGGGGATACCCCCAACTTTGGGTTTGAGACCCTCTACGATGATTGTTTTTTCTCCAGTTGACAAGTCCACCCGCGTAAGCTTACCACCACCTCCGGGTCCTTCAGTCTCATAGACCAGAAGCCTTCCTTCATTGTCTACTGCTATTCCTTCTGGAAAGGAAAGATCAAATACTACCGGTCGGGAGGAAGGAGGTTCGGTATCAAAATTGATTTCAAAAACAATACCTGCACCCCAGTCGGTGGCCCATACTGTTTCACCATCAGTGGCCAGGCCACTAGCAGCGCCTGGAAATTGAAAGAGTAAGGCATTGTCACTCATACGGAAAATCCCACCCCCAGTCCCCTGAGGTATTCCGATGTCAGAAACGATGACTTCACCTGAATTAAGACGGACCGCGTCCAGAGGAGCGGCAACCTGACTTTCAAAATCTGCTATTACCCCGTCCTGAGGATTCCAAACCTGAACATTGGATGAGAAAAAGGATGAAATAACCAGATCCGTTCCCGAAGCAGACACATTCTGAGGCAGGGTAAGGGAAAGTTCCCCGGGGACAGGAACGATGAAGCCTTTGTATATTCCGGTCTGCTGGCCGCTGGTTCCATTGAATTCCCGCATACTGAACAGGTCAGCTTCAAAGACCACATCCTGGTTATTGGGACCGGCCATTACACCAAGGCCCTGTGGGGCGATCATCCCTCCCGGGCTGATAATGCGAGCTTGTCCGCTGGGCAGCAGGATCTCAGCAACCCATCCTTCGTCATTGTTGGTCATATACAGGCTGCCATCGGCATCAAAAACCATATTGTCCAGCCCTGGTTCAAGCGATGAGGTGATGGTTGTTAATTGCTTCGTATCTATATCGTGGGTGAAAAGCGACCCAGTCTGGTCCAGGATATACAGCAAGCCGTCAGGGCCAAACTTAGCGGCTGCCGGATTGGCAAATTCGCCCCCTGTACCGGCCAATATTTCAACGGCCCCATTAAATCCATCCACGAATAAACTACCTGTGAGAGGGGGATCGTTGGGTCCTCCGACATCGACAGCAATAACCAGATTAAAGGCAAAAAGGGGACCATATAGACGTCCGTCCGGACCAAAATCAAAAGAATTAAAAAAACCGAGACAAGGCGGGCCATTAGGGAAATCGCATTCGATAATGGGTCTTGGGGAGTTCATCAATTCCGGATCAAACTCATACAAGCCATCACCCTGGAAATCAAGGGCAACAAATAAACGCCCTTCATCATTGAAGGCAATCGGATTGACTCCAGGCGCAAAGGCCTGCTTCTTTATACTTCCATCCGGTTTCAAGCGTCCCACTTCTCCGGTCAATAGATCCGTCCAATAGAGGGATTCATCCGGCCCGAATACCAAATCGTCAGGGCCTGTAACCATATCTGAAATTCGGTTCACAATTTTACCGTTATTCTTATTGATTACGTTGATTGTCTGTTCTACTACACTTCCAGCATACAAAAGCCCGTCGGGTCCGACATCGATACCATTAGACATGCCAGTAACAGAACCTTTGGCCAGGGTCTTTAATACAGCATTTTGTGATTTCTTGTCGTTCTTGTTCCTGGACCTGGCATCGGAGCTATCGAGGTTCTCCGCGTTCAGCTCCGTCTCCGCGCTACAGGAAATCACCGATATTAAGAGAATTAGTGATCCCCATCGGAGAGATTGCCTGATGCATTTTTTGATGTTTGTTTTCATAATATTGGGATTAGTGTTAGAATTTTAAAATCGCTTTACAAGACAGCAATAACTATTCCCCACCGGGGGGCTCTACAATGGAGAAGGGAGGATACTAAAGAAAGCATATTGAAAGCATACTGCCTACTCATCAGGGATGAAGCAACCTCAAAAATGTCCTAAATGCCAGTATTACTGAGCGAACCAAAGAAAAAACACCCGGCTCCGTAGTAATTGGACTGCGCGGAGCTATCGGTTACAAATCCGTTACCGGGAAAACCGCTGGATGTTTCTGCAAATTACTTACGGGTAGCTCAGGCGTAATTTCTTTTTTAAGCCATATGGAAAAAACCCCTGATTTAGATACCAGGGGCTTTAATTGATAAGTATAGTAATACCAGTCTGGGATCAATATGTAATTTCACCCCAACCTTCAAGTTCAAATGTGCCTGTGGCATAATCTATTATTCCATACATCGTAATGCTGCCGCTGGCAACTTCAAATCGCCCTCCGGGACTGCCTCCGATGATCATATATTCATAGTATACGTTCGGAGGGTTATCTTCATCCGGGTAGGAATTCACCACCACGGTATGGATCACATCGCCATTGGCCGATGTAATAAATCCATACATGTTTGATAGGATTTCTCCCTGGGGATTAACACAGGCAAAGTTCTCAACCGTAAAACGACCGATATGAGTGGCTATACCATCACCTTCTATCACAAACTGCAAAGGAGGATCGAAAAAATCACCACATGCTTCAGGATTCACCACCACGCCAAATGTTCCTCTCGAATAGCGAAAAATTATATCCTTGGTTACCTGGTTGGCATTTACGTTTTTTGAAGCCTGGGGCATATTTCCCATTGGGGTGTAATTATTAAACGATTTCAATACGTTAGAGAGGGCTACTTCCTCATTCTGATCAATGACTTGTTGGGGTTCCAAATCTTCGGTTTGGCACGAAGCCAATAATAATGTGCCAATAAATAGCAATAGTTTTGTTTTCATAACCATAGATTTTTAAGTTGTTACTTCCTTTCTTGCCAGCTCAGGACCGAACTGTTTTAGGGGTAATGCATGTGTATTAGGATGGCTAAGTAAATAACACTTTTGATAAATAACAATGATGCTGATCAGCCTGATCATACCAAGTCACGATATTCGAATTTTGTACGACTCGATGGAGGGATCGCCTCTGCTTGATCTAAATATCAAATGTATATGACTGGGCATGAAACAATAGGCATAGACCTCCATACCCTTCTCAATTCGACAATGCTTGATACTCTTTTCTAAAATGCTAAAGTATTCTTGTCTTGTAAATACATCTACCCAGTAAATCGTGGCAAAGGAAACAAAATAAGCGGCAGTTGGATTATGAAACCTATAGTTGCGGCTCATGAAAATAATATAAGTCTTTTCAATGCAGGATTAATTCATTGTATTGTTGTAATTATTATGTAACCAATACCACCAGCCTGGAGGCTGGCGGTAGCGGCGTTCATTCGTCAGTCCGCAACCCAGATAGTTATCGTAGGTTGAGATAGGGAGAGACCAACAGAATACCAGTTTAGCTTACTTTAAGTCCAACATTATCTTCTTATAAGTCGGTAACACAGAAAACGCCAGGGTGTTTCCATAAGATACTTGCCGGCAATTTGGGGGTGATGACCTTTTTACGCCATTCGGAATAAGCTTCTGATTTTCCGTCGCCGGTGATAAGAAATAAGATCTCCTTTGCTTCCAGGATCGATTTAATTCCCATGGTTACACCATATCTCGGGACTGTTTTTTCGGGGCTGATCATCCTGTGTTTCTGAGTAGATGGCGCTAATGCAGATACATAACACTCTTGAGGCGGCCAGTTTTTACCAGGCTCTATAAATCCCAAATGCCCGTTCTTCCCCATGCCTAAAATGAGGAGGTCGAGGGGGCCTTCCATATCGAGTTTGTTTTGCATAGAAGATGCCGCCATCGCTGCCTGGGTCTTATTCACCAGGAGTGCTAGATCTCGTGAAAAGTAATGAGCACTTTCCTTAGAAATCCCCCAGGGGACCCTTATCTCTTTTTCGATATAATGCATACAACTATGTTGATATTCAGATATGCCTACCCATTCATCCAGCTGGAATAAGGATAGTGATCCTGTATAGAGGTCATGAGCCTGCGCAATGCGGCGATACATGCCCAATGGTGAGTTTCCGGTGGCAATCCCTATCTTGCTCTTAGGGTTTTTTCGGATCCTGCCCGCCAGCCAGTCGGCCGCCGTTTTGCTTAATTCCTGATAATTTTTACATCGCTGTATGCTCATCAATACCAGGCAATTTCACCCTTATAAGGAACACAGCCCTTGTATTCCCCCGGGATCGGATTATACCTTAATCCTTCGGTGATCCCTGGCTTGGAGGAGAAATACCCCCATTGCGTAAGTTCTTTCAGGTCTTTAAAATAATGGGGGCTATCCTGGTTTTTTCCGCTCGCTTTCGTATCGAGTTGCTCGATTACCGCATATTTTTT
>JBDNAQ010000270.1:0-2510 GCA_039768345.1 Flavobacteriaceae bacterium | reverse complement strand
GCAGTTCTTGAAAAAAAGAAGTCTGTCTCGGCCGAAATGATTATTATCCTGTTATTCGATAATTTACGGATGTGACGGGCAGCGGTAACACCTGCAATTCCATTCCCGATAATAACTATAGTTTCCATGGATAGGTTTTAGTTGACTTCAGTTTAGGTCGTATTTAAATATAAGAACTTAATATGTACTTTTATTTTCTTATTGAATTTGCTAAATTTTGATTCGAAGCATCACTTCATGAAAAAAATTCTTCTTCTAATTCTGATCTGCCTGGCTCAACTTGCATGTAAGAGTCAGCAGTCCGCTAAAATCAACGGGGTCAGCTTCGTCGGTTCCCGTGAAGAGATAGGCCAGGAGCACGTTGAAGCCGTTTTAGCTGTCAATGCCGATCATGCTGCAGTTATGCCGTTTGGATTTATTAGGGACCAGCGATCTCCTGATATCATTTTCAATACAGACCGTCAATGGTTTGGCGAAACCGCCAGGGGAGCCAGGCAATATATAGATCAGCTAAGGAAAAACGGCCTTCAAATTATGCTGAAACCTCAGATCTGGATATGGAGAGGTGAATTTACAGGTGATCTTGAGATGAAAAATGAAGACGATTGGCGAAGACTTGAAAAATCGTATGAACACTATATACTAACCTATGCAAAACTGGCTCAGGAGGTAAATGCCGAGATCTTTTGTATCGGTACAGAATTAGACCGTTTTGTACAGCTGAGGCAGGCATTTTGGAACAATCTGATTGTAAAAATCCGAGAGGTATATGATGGCAAACTCACCTATGCTGCCAATTGGGATGAATTCTCCAGAGTTTATTTTTGGCCGCTGCTCGATTATATTGGAGTGGATGCTTATTTTCCCCTTTCGGATCAGAGGACGCCTTCGGTGCAGGAGCTTAAATCTGGATGGCAACCATGGAAAAACAAAATGTTTACATTATCTGAAAAAGTAAACCTCCCCGTGCTTTTTACGGAATTCGGATACAGGAGTATGGACTATACCGCAAAAAAGCCATGGTTGGTTGATCGTATGGAACAAAAGGTAAATCTTGAAGGCCAGGCCAACGCCAAAAGAGCGTTGTTTGAAGAATTCTGGGAAGAGGAGTGGTTTGCCGGTGGCTTTGTATGGAAATGGTTTACGCATCATTGGAAGGTGGGCGGAAGAGACGATAATCGGTTTACTCCTCAGAACAAACCTGCCGAAGAGGTAATCAAACTCTTTTATCATGCTTATTGAAATGAGGTGTTATGGATTTTAAAAAAAATTCTCGCTCGGATTCGAACAACAATTGAATTTTGATCATATTTGTATAAACAACTCATTTGGTGAACAAAAATAGAATACCATTTCTGACCCTATTGATACTTCTATCCTTATGGGGCCTTACTGCGCAAGACTCACTTCAAATTATCACAGCAGAAAAAGGGGATGGCATTTATTCTATACTGAGAAAGCAAGGCCTCAATCCGGTAGAATACTTCGATGAATTCGTTAAATTAAACATGGATAGTATTGAGAATGGGAGTCGGTTGGTGGTCGGCCGTGAATACAAAATACCTTATGCTCCCGATTCAACGCCCAAGATGGGAACCGAGGTGAGCCTGGAATCGGGCACCAAATATCCGATCTTCGGTGGAGACCAATCCTACGTCGCCCTAAAAAATGAACGACTTGCAAATACCGTCTATTATCTTATTTCAGGTCATGGAGGTCCCGATCCTGGAGCGATGGAAGACTATAATGGCACAACAATCGCGGAAGATGAATATGCTTACGATGTTACCCTGCGTTTGGCCCGGGAACTTCTCGCTCAAGGGGCTAAAGTATATATTATTGTGCGTGACAAAAATGATGGTATACGCGACGAAAGAGCTTTGGAAATAGACAGAGATGAGGTGGTTTATCCTGATAAGGAAATTCCCCTGAATCAACTGGAGCGGTTAAAGCAAAGGGTAGATGTGGTGAACGATCTTTATCTGAAAAACTCGGGTAAATATCAAAGGCTTATTGTAACCCACGTAGATAGCAGGAGCAAGGGTGAGAATATCGATGTTTTCTTCTATTATCATGAAAAGAGCAAAAATGGTAAAAGGCTGGCCGAAAGCATCCATGCCACTTTTCAGAAAAAATACAAGAAGTTTCAGCCGAACCGTGAATATTCCGGTACGTTCACGGATAGGAGCAACCTTTATATGGTAAAAAATACCTTGCCGGCTATGACATATATTGAAATCGGAAATATCAAAAACGGAAAGGATAAAAGACGAATACTCGATCCGGACAACCGACAGGCACTCGCCAAATGGATTTCAGAAGGGCTTCTGCTCGATTTTGAGAGCCGCTAATTCAGCGCTAAATATTTTTTGGTTTCAAGGAAACAGGACCTTCTTTTTTCAGCAATACAAATACCATAGATATCAGGAAGCAATATGTCTTTGGTAATAGTTATGCAATTGCTCCGGGCCGGCGCCAAACATATGTTTTAAATGAATGACCCCAAAGTG
>JBDNAQ010000032.1:0-3065 GCA_039768345.1 Flavobacteriaceae bacterium | reverse complement strand
TTAAAAAGATCAGCGCAGAGGAGTGGGACGCGAAAGTAAAAGAATTACACGAGGCCATCCCCGGGATGCAACCACACGAGATCCTCATAGGGTTTGCACGGATCGCCTCTGCCTTTGAATATGGCCATACTTCCTTTGGTTTACGCCAGGATCGGGTGCCCTTGCATCGATTGCCCATTGTACTATATCAATTTGATGACGGTGTTTACATTACCGGCGCCCTTAAGAACAACGAGGATCTTGTAGGTGCCCGCCTGATCTCTATTGAAGGCATGCCCATCGAGGAAGTCCAAAAAAAGGTTAGGGCCGTGGTCCCTGCAGAAAATGACCAGTTTGTGAAAGCTTATGGGGTTAATTACCCTACCATCCCCGAAATACTGCATGCTCAAGGCGTGATCAATGAGTTGAAATTAGAGCTTAGTCTTGAACTTGAAAAGGATGGAACAAGATTTGAAAAAAGCGTAAAGGCTGCTGCCTGGGAGGACATCCCGAGACATTACGGGATGGTAATCCCGGGAAAAAAATGGGTCGGTGTCAGGGATGTGTCTGAGACCCCTTTATATTTAAAAAACCTCGAAAAGATCTATTACTACGAATACCTGCCCGAACACAAGACGCTCTATGTGCGTCAGAGTCAGATCCAGGACCAGGAAGGGGAAGATATTCCAACTTTCTATAAAAAGGTGTTCGACTATATCGATAATCATGATGTGGAAAAACTGGTATTGGATGTAAGGCTCAATGGGGGTGGGAATAATTATAAGAACAAGCCCGTCATCACCGGGATCATCGCCAATGAAAAGATCAACCAGACTGGTAAATTTATGGTGATCATCGGGCGGCGAACGTTTTCGGCCTGTATGAATCTGGTAAACGAACTCGATACCTATACCAATGCGATCTTTGTAGGGGAGCCTACCGGTGAGAACGTAAACTTTTATGGGGATAACCGCCCGGTAACCATGCCCAATAGCGGGCTGAATGCTTTCTTATCGTTCGCCTGGTGGCAAGACAAACCGCAGTGGGAGAACAAGGACTGGCTGGCACCGCATATCGCTACAGGCATGACTTTTGAGCAGTACAGGACCAACCAGGATCCGGCATTGGAGGCAGCACTCGCGTTTGATGATGAAAATTTTATCAGCGATCCGATGGGCTATATTACCGATCTCTGGGAGGCCGGAAATATGGAAGAGTTACAAAGCGAAGCCTTGAGAATGATCCAGGATCCCAGTTATAGCTTTTTTGAATTCGAAAAAGAATTCAACAAGGCCGGATATCAATTACTGGATGCCAAACGATTTGAGGAGGCCATTGGTGTATTCACCATGAACTCCCAATATTTCTCTGATTCTGCCAACGTATGGGATAGTCTGGCCGAAGCATATTGGAGGGCAGGGGATAAGGTAAAAGCGGAAGAGTACTACCAAAAAGCGATCGGGATGGACCCGGAGGGTTCTGTGGGCGACAATGCACGGGAAATGCTTAAAAGGATGAAGTCCGAATAAGCATAAACAAATGGTTTACAGAGTGTTAAATGAGCTAATTTAACAATTTATCTAGCTGTTTATAGACGAAGAATTCGTAATTTAAAGGAAAATTAGGTGGAGTTATGAGAAAGTCTTTCCTTTATATTGCAGTCATTTTTCTAGCAGGATTTGCGCTGCAAGCTCAAAAAGATACAAAAGCATTAGATGAGTTCGTGAACTCAAAGGAATTCAGGATCGAATCGACCTGGGCCAGGCCACAGGCCACCTCGGCTACCAATGCTATTGCTGGCAGCAATCTCCAGGCGCCCGGCAGTTCGGGGAATCGCATTAATCTTATCGGGAATTTCAATTATTTCGAAATGAAAGGAGATTCGGTCAGCGCTTATTTACCGTATTATGGCGAGCGACAGTTCGGGAACGGGCATTATTCGGGCGATACGGCCATTGAAATCAAAACAATCCCCAGGGAGCTGGTGGTGGAAAAGAATGAGAAAAAGGGCTATTATACGATATCATTTATGGCCGACCAGGGCACCGAGACCTTTCAGGTGAACTTAAAACTATTTCCCAACCTGAAGAGTTTGATGACCATCAACAGCAATCAGCGTTTTGTTATCAACTATGAGGGGAAGCTGATGGCGCTAAAAGAGGAAGAACCGAGCAAGTAACGGATAATTATAAAAATAATCTGTAACAAAGCTCCAGGCAACGCGTCTCTTATTTATAACGTCTGTTATAATAAGGAGTCACTATTCATCAATCATCAAAAAAACACCGACCATGAGAAAATTAAGTGTAATGAGCCTGGTATTTATGCTGGCGCTTAGCATTTCCTATGCCCAAAACCGGCAGACACCCGATCTCGGAGACTTTGAAAACGTTGAGGTAGAAGGCAATATCAGGATTTTCCTGGAACATGCCGAAACCAGCAGTGTAGTGCTGGAAACCAAAGACGAGGAAGATTTTGATGCCTACAGGGTTGCTGTAAGCGGAAAAACGCTGATCATTGATCAGCATGAACGCGGCAGTAATTTTAAATCTACACCCAAGCTTACGGTTTATGTAAAGCATCCGGGCATCAGTTCCTTAGAAATGGACGGACTGGTAACAGTAACTACCAAAGATGTGGTTAAAGGCGAATCTTTAAGGATTAAGGGCGATGGGATGATCCGTGGCGACATGGAGATTATCGTAGACCGTTTAAAGATCGACCTGGATGGGATGTGTAAAATGACCATTACCGGTAGAGCCTTAGAAGCCGATCTCAGCGTTGATGGCATGGGAAAGATCGACGCCCGCGGTTTCTACAGTAAAAAGATGCACCAGTCGTCCGAAGGTATGGCGAGCATCAAAGTGGGGCAGTAGGTCTTTATTCCCTGTACTGATCGGGAATAGTGGAAATAGGTTTTAGATAGATGTCTTTATAATAGACTTCTGCGCCTTCAGACTGCAGCATGATCTTACCGGAAACAAGCGGCTTATCATTACTCATTTTGCGGGAATTATAGAGCCGCATCACCACCTTATTATTTACGATATGTATGCTCGAATCGCCTATGCATATCAGTTCCACAT
>JBDNAQ010000269.1:0-3893 GCA_039768345.1 Flavobacteriaceae bacterium | reverse complement strand
ATCATTCTGATTACCAGACTATTACTATGGCTCATAAAGAAAGCGTTGTTTCGTAAGTATAAATTTCGCAAAACTGATCATGGAACTACCTATGCTTTATACCAGATCATAAAATATGTGATTTGGGTTATGGCCATTGGATTGTTGCTGGAAACTATCGGAGTTAAAGTCACTTTGTTATTAGCCGGTTCTGCGGCCTTATTAGTGGGTGTTGGCTTAGGATTACAGCAAACATTTAATGATGTAATATCAGGTATCATACTACTTTCCGAAAGATCCATAAAAATAGATGATGTTTTGGAAATAGATGGCGACGTGGTAAAAATTGAAAGTATTGGCTTACGAACCTCTAAGGCCTTAAATAGGGATGACATTTCCATTATCATTCCAAATTCATTAATTACAACCAGTAAGGTGATTAATTGGAGTCATCAATCAAAAAAAACACGTTTTAGGATTGATGTTGGGGTAGCGTATGGAAGTGATGTTGAAAAGGTTATTAAAATATTGGAAGAAAGCGCCTTTGAGCATCCCGAAGTCTCAAACAGGGAATTGGTTGAAGCCAGATTGATGAATTTTGGAAATTCATCCTTAGATTTTCAACTTTTGTTCTTTAGTAAAAATATATTTAGAATCGGAAAAGCAAAAAGTGATATAAGGAGAATTATTAATAAAAAATTTGCCGAAAATAAAATTACCATACCCTTCCCGCAAATGGATTTACATCTTAGATCCAACACTGCAGGAAAATTGTAAAAGTGAAGGTTTGCCCTTGTTATTTTTTCTCCTTACCGTCCCTATAGTGAGCCAGGCATCTGGATTTAGATAATCCTAATAAACCCTCTGCGCAAATCAAAAGTGAACGCAGTGTGTTTCACCTTTTTTATTTTCTTAATCTTACTAACAGGATTTAGATAACCCTAATATACCCTCACTGAAAACAAACCTGCCGGTTTACCCGCCTTTTAAGGCAACGATTTTCAGGCTAATCGCAAGTATTGGAAGCTATTATATAAAGAAAAACCAACTAATATAGTTCCTATTTCTTCTAATATGACAAAAATCATGAATTGGGACTTTATATGATCCTAAATTTATAGGATATTTTATATCCTATATTAACTGTTTGAACTATGAAGAGACTATACCCCACCAGAATGCAAGTTCTTGTTGTTGGTTTATTTATAAGTTTTTTTTCTGGAATACATGTAACTCTTAATGCCCAAATAAGCTTTTCCCAAAGTCAACTTGATTTCAACGGTAACGGAAATGTTACTGGAGTAACCTCTTTGATGTATGGACCGGATGGTCGTTTGTACGTTTTGGAATATCCTCCTGGCACTATTAAAGTATTAACTATCCAGCGAAACAATTCAACAGATTATCAAGTTACAAGTGTTGAGTCACTAACAGGAGTGACCGACATAATAAATCACGATGACGATGGAACAGTAAACAATGGAGAGACGCAACGAGAAGCTACAGGCCTCACCATGGCCGGTACAGCGGCAAATCCAGTGATTTATGTGACATCCAGTGATTTCCGAATTGGCGCGGGTAGCGGAGGAGGTAACGGCGATCTTGGCCTGGACACAAATTCTGGGATTATCACCCGTATTACATGGACCGGCAGTTCCTGGGATGCGGTAGACCTGGTAAGGGGCCTCCCCCGATCTGAAGAGAACCATGCCACCAACGGATTGGAATTTGTAAATGTGAATGGCACAGACTACCTTATTGTAACCTCTGGAGGAAATACTAATGGTGGTGGCCCTTCGACTAATTTTGTACATACGTGCGAATATGCACTGTCAGGGGCAGTACTTTCAGTAAACCTGGACATGCTTAACGGGATGGGTATTCAGACCGATGGAAATGGAAGAAAATACATATATGATATTCCCACACTGGATGATCCTACACGCGCTAATGTAAATGGAATCACAGACCCGGACAACCCTTCTTATAACGGCATTGATATAAACGATCCCTTCGGGGGTAATGATGGCCTAAATCAGGCGATGATCGTACCGGGTGGGCCAGTACAGATTTTCTCCCCGGGCTACCGGAATACATACGACTTGGTGGTAACTCAGGGTGGCGCAGTATATGTAACCGATAATGGTGCTAACAATGGCTGGGGTGGATTACCGGTGAATGAAGGAGGTGGCAGTGTGACAAATAATTATGATCCTGCCGAGCTTGGTAGTTATACTAGTTCACCCACTGCCGATGGGGAAGCCGTAAACAATGAAGACCACCTGGAAATGATTACAAATGATATACAAAACTATAGCTTCGGGAGTTTCTATGCAGGGCATCCTAACCCAGTCAGGGCTAATCCCAATGGCGCCGGGCTATATACTGCACCTAACCAGTATGGGACTTCAGGTGCGGTATTCAGAACCCAGGTGTATGATCCCGATGGTTCGACACCAGGATCTACAACCAATCCCAATACAGGCCTACCAGCCAACTGGCCACCTGTATCTGTAGCAAACGCGATTGAAGGTGATTGGCGAGGTCCTGGACTCAGCAATCCCGATGGGCCAAACGATAATCCGATAACTATTTGGGGAACAAATACCAATGGTATCGATGAATACACTGCCTCTAACTTTAGCGGAGCCATGCAGGGAGATCTCCTTGCCGGTCATCATGCCGGGATCTTGCGGAGGGTACAGCTCAACACCAATGGCTCTTTACAACAATTGACTACAAGTTTTCTAACAGGGATTGAAGGTAACGCCCTGGGAGTTACATGTAATAGCGATACAGATAATTTTCCCGGTACTATCTGGATAGGTACACTGAATGGAAAGATAGTCGTTTTTGAGCCGGCTGATTTTGGAATAGGAACACCACCTACCATTGTGCAACAGATCCCTGACTTGAATAGGATAATCAATGATGTTGATGAAGATTTTAATCTGGATAATTATTTTGATGATGATGATGGTACAGCGAACCTTACCTACACGGTCCAAACAAATACTAATCCGGCGATTGGGGCCTCCATTGCAGGAAATATCCTCACAATTTCTTATCCTTCAACTCCTGAAGTTTCCAATATAACCATACGTGCTACGGATGCTGACACAAATTTTGTGGAGCAAACTTTTACGGTCACTGTCACGGACGGAGTACCTGTTGTTGTTCAACAGATCTCTGACCTGGGCAGGATTGTCAATTCTGCTGATGAGAATATTGATCTGGACAATTATTTTGATGATGATAATGGCACAGCAAACCTTACCTACACGGTCCAAACAAATACTAATCCGGCTATTGGGGCCTCTATCACCGGGAATATCCTTACACTCTCTTATCCTTCAACTCCTGAGGTCTCCAATATAACCATACGTGCTACGGATGCAGACACCAACTTCGTGGAACAAACTTTTATGGTCACTGTTGTTGACCGCTCCATTGTTCTTTATAGAGTAAATACAGGTGGAGTGGAAATAACTTCTATTGATGGTGATTTAAACTGGGAAGCTGACGGGTCCTCCAATAATTCACAATACCTAATAGAAGCAGGAACCAATACTACATTTGCATCTTCTAATATGCCCGTAGATGCCTCTGTAGACCAGAGTACAACTCCTTTGGATATTTTTGCTTCCGAGCGTTATGATGGTACACCGGGCGCTCCGGATATGACATATTCTTTCCCCGTTTCTCAAATTGGGGATTACGAAATACGATTGTATATGGGGAATAGCTTTTCAGGTACTTCACAAGCCGGAGAACGCATTTTTGATGTAGAAATCGAAGGAGTGATATTTTCAGATTTAAGTGCTATTGATCTTTCGGGTACATATGGGCATGAGATAGGAACTGTTATAATCCATATTCTAAATATTGTGGATGGCTCCATAGATATTAAATTT
>JBDNAQ010000268.1:0-6091 GCA_039768345.1 Flavobacteriaceae bacterium | reverse complement strand
TGCCCGGCTATGGTTATGCCCGGGTATCTAAAAAAGATAAAAAGACTTTTCAGAAGTATATCCGGGATTACTTCAGTCATCGAAAACAACTGATCACTGCATTTGTGCTCATCGATATCAGGCATAGTGCCCAGGAAATAGATCTCCGCTTTATGGAGTGGCTAGGGACACATCAGATCCCTTTTGCGATCATATTTACAAAGGCCGACAAATTAAATCCCAAAGCACAGTCGGAACATGTCTCATCTTATTTAAAGGAATTGCTGGCCGACGTCTGGGAAACTTTACCCCCTTATTTTATCACCTCATCCAGCAAGCAAACAGGAAGGGATGAAGTGCTCGATTATATCGGAAATATCAATCAGGAATTTTACCAGAATAATTAATCCAGTTCAACTCTTGCTTTGATCAGATCGATCAGGGAATTTGCCTCGGGAAGTGCATTCAATTCTTCGGTGCCGATCAGAACCTCTAGCGTCCCCGACACCGCTACCAATACTATTGGAAAACTAAACCGATGTCCGAATTTTGAGGCATAGGCTTTTTGAAACTCATCTTTATGAAGGAACTCCATATCGCCTTCATAGGTTGTTCTAAACTCCTTCCACTCTTTTTTCTCATGAAGAATCCCAAAGGTAATATCGCAAAGGTTGCAGTCGTAGGTTGATGGCTGCAACACCTTGTGAAGACTGTCCAGAATAGCATTTCGTTTACCCGAATCGGCATTATACACAAAAACTATCTTATCGGGGGCTTTCTTTTCCAAATTATCCTTTTTGATGGCCGACAGGCTCGAAGTATTAGCTGTTAAGTCATCAGTTGTGCGACTAACTTACAAACTGAAATGAATTCAGGCTTCGGTTGAGCACTATTTCAATTCTAGTTTTTCTGCAAAATAGCTACAGAATTCTTTCATGGTCGCCGTCATCTTTTCATCCTGTGTAGCTTTCATAAAGGTATCTGATAGTGCCACAAGGGTTTGGTGAAAGAAAATCTTCATCTCATCGACCGGCATATCCTTGGTCCAAAGATCTATCTTAAGCGACTCTTTTTGCTTGCTGTCCCATACAGAGAGGAGCATAGCCTTGGCTTCCTCTTCCCGGATCCCACCGTCTTCCGCAGACCAGGTGAGTTGCTCGGGCACGCGGTTTTCGTCTAAAGCCACTGTTAGGGTAATTTGAGAGCGATGTAATTCTGCCATGTCCTATTTATTGGGTTTATATTTTGAATTCTTAAATATCTCTTCTGCTGGGAGTGCGATCATTTCCTGAAGTCTTATCTTATTATTTTCCATAAATGACCTTACGATCTTCCATCCCACATAACGTCCCAACCTGCCCGGAGATTCATTGTCGAGCTCTAACCTGAATTTTGAGAATGGAGCTGGTTCGAGAAATCGAGGCCCCAGTTCCTGATCTGTGCTGTAAAGCACTTCCTTTTCGATAAAATATCTCCAAATTTCTTCTTCATTGGCCTCTGCCCAGGCCAGCTGTTCTTCCGAATAGTGAATTTTTTCTCCATCGGTAGATGCAGGCATCCATTTGTCTTTAAGGAATAGTATTTTTCCATAATAGATCATTCGGGCCAGGAAGTTCCGGTTGGCAGGATATTCCACCAGTTTATGCGCATAGGCCGAGGCCACGTCGCTTGTCAGGAACCTTGGATCGAGATCCTGGGCTATATACCTATCCATTCCCGCATAATAACGATGATCGGCTCCAAGGTAATTATCAAGACCTATGAGTAAAAGCGAATCTGCTAGTATCACCCGGTTTTTATAGTCTACTTCCGAAGTCAGGGTTATCACCTCGGGTGCCCGGGTACGTGGAAAATAATAAACGATATGCTTCATCAATTCTTCCAGGTCTGTTTCAACCTGGTTCAGATTGGGAAATGCGCGGCCGACCTCCTCCATGAGTTCGATTTGCAGGGTATCCTGCATTTTCCTTATCCAGAGACTGTCTGGGTATTGCGATGGAAAAAGGAAGGGATATTTTTCTTTCAGACCCGGCAGGTCTTCAGGTGCGGAATCAGCAAATTCCCGGTCAAATCTAGTGAGTTTCAAATCGAGTTCTATCGCCGCAATCTTGTCCTCGGCCCTATCGGCCTGGCGGCAACCAGTTAATGCCAGAATGGCGATCAGGAAGTATAGCCCGCTGATCTTTATCTTACAATATCGGTGCATATTTTTTATTACGCTCACCAGGTTATATTTTTACGGCCGCTAAGTTAGTTGATTTCAATCTAATATAAGAGTCATATGCAAACTGCCAAAGTTGTCGATCATATTGTTAAGTGGTTAAAGGACTATACTATTAATGCCAACTGCAAAGGTTTTGTAATAGGCGTATCTGGTGGAATCGATTCTGCGGTCACCTCGACCTTATGCGCCCGAACCGGGCTCCCTTTGCTATGTATAGAGATGCCTATACACCAGGGTGAAAATCAGGTAAGCAGGGCAGACCGGCATATAGAATGGCTAATAAGAAGTTTTAACAATGTAAGCCGGCAAGAGGTAAAGCTAACACCGGTTTTCGACCAACTTGTTGGCGCTTTACCAGCTGTGGAAAATGAAGAAGACCGGTTTATGTCGCTGGCCAATACCCGTGCGCGTTTAAGGATGACTACTTTGTATTACTTCGCTGCACTTAACAATTTTCTGGTGGCCGGTACAGGCAACAAAGTCGAGGACTTCGGAATTGGTTTCTACACTAAATATGGAGACGGAGGGGTGGATCTTAGCCCCATTGCAGACCTCCTCAAAACCGAGGTCTATGAGCTGGGAGCCTATCTTGGCATCAATGAAGATATAATGCAGGCCCCGCCTACTGATGGCCTATGGGGCGATCACCGCACCGATGAGGATCAGATCGGGGCTTCTTATCCAGAGCTAGAATGGGCTATGATGATGGATGATCAAGGAAAAAACATCGATAGTTTCACCGGAAGGGAAAAAGAGGTCTTTGAGATCTTTAAACGGTATAACACTGCCAATCGACACAAGATGATCCCTATACCGATCTGCGAAATTCCTTCAAAGCTAAAATGACTTCTTGCCCGTAAATCGTGTTGTTAAGTCGAAAAAACATAGTTTTTTTATAGAAAAACCATAAAAAAAGTACATTTTTGTTTAAGAATATAGATAATTTAACCTTACATTGCATGTCAGTATTTATTCACGCTCTTAAGGTTAAGGCATCGAAAAACCGACAAAAATGATCAAAGTTCTAATAGCCGACAATCACCCCATCGTCCGCCTGGGAATGAAAAATGTCCTGCAATCTGCCAGCGATTTTGAAGTGGTCGCCGACGTTTCTACTACTTCTGAACTATTCTCAAAACTCAAGAAAGCTACTCCTGATGTCATTATCCTGGAAATGGATATCCCTGAAATCAATGGGATTGCAACATTGAGAAAGATCAAGCAAGAGTATCCCGATATCAAAGTACTGATTTACAGCGGACAATCTGAAGACGTATATGCCCTTAGTACTATCAGGGCCGGAGCCTTTGGATATCTTTCTAAAACCGCCGAGATCGATTATATTATTTCAGCGGTTAAAAAGGTCAGTGAAGGCAATATGTTCATCACCAATGAGCTCGCCCAGCGACTTGCATTTGATGAAGGCACTCAGAAACCGCGCAGATTTTTCAGAAAACTTTCTACCCGGGAAGTTGAAGTGCTTAAATTACTCGCCAGCGGAAAACGCAATAAAGATGTGGCTCAGGGTCTGAATCTCAACGAAAAAACCGTCAGTACATACAAGGCGAGACTTATGAAGAAATTAAATGTCGATAATCTGGTGGATCTTCTCCAACAGGCCAAGGCACTGGAGTTATATTAGTAAATCTCCGCCCAATAAATTATAACCCTGCAACTTCCATTGCAGGGTTTTTTAATATGATCTGTCCGAAACTCTATAAATTACCAGTGAGCTGATGCTTTTATATCAGGGGATTACCCTGTTCAATTTTTTATTCAATAAGCTGTTCAAATGAAGGTAATTCATGATCTCTTCAAGGGTATCCTTATGATCTTCCAGCCCTGCTTCCGTATCTTTTTGGAGCGTTGCAATCCTTTTCTTGATCAGATAACAACGCAGAGTTAGAATCGTTTCGCTAACCAATTGTGAAACCGTATGCTCCTTGTTCTTCGGAAAGATGTCTTTTTTCTCCCACTCGTGCAGGTTGTACTTTTCATCTTCCATCAATATCGAAGATACCTGTTGAACCATATCCTGATCCAGTGCGTTCATAAACGAGCTGATAGAAAAATCTTCATTCTTGTTGAGTTCCTCGATCAGTTTATAGTATAGATTCCTGAACTGTTCATCGGTAAGCTCTATTTCATCTTCCTGTAGATCGAGAAAGACTTTCTCATATACCTTAGTCTCGGAAGACTCGGGTTCAAGGACCAGGTCTCCCTCTTCGTTTTCCTTGAGTATCAAATCTTCAAATTCTTCCTTTTTATCCCCATAGAGCAATAACATCTCTATGATCTTACGTTCGAGTACATACTGGATATCGGCTGATGGCGGTGCAGGCTCACTCTTCAGCACTTCGAAAGCTCGGGGCGCCGGTTCTCTCTGTCCCTTTTTCCGATCTTTTATCTCCTTACTGCTGATCTGTGCCAGGGTATTAAAAAGTACCTCTTCGGAAATATCCATCATCCTTGCGCATTCCTGGATATAGATCTCCCTCTTGATACGATCGGGAATTTTGGCAATACTATGGACAATGTCGCGGATCGTGTCCGCTCTTTTTATCGGGTCATTGCCGCTTTCTTCGTTGAGCAACGAGGTTTTGAATTGAATAAAATCTTTAGCATTCTCATTCAGATACAGCACAAGGTCTTCGTATGAATTCTCCCGGGCAAAACTATCGGGGTCTTCTCCTTGTGGAAAACTGCACACCTTAACATTCATGCCCTGTTCCAGAATAAGGTCGATTCCACGCAGGGAAGCCCTGAGTCCGGCTGCATCCCCATCGAAAAGAACCACAATATTCCGCGTGAGCCGGTTGATCAGCCTGATCTGCTCAGAGGTCAATGCTGTGCCACTCGAGGCCACCACATTGTGAATACCTCGCTGATACATTTGTATGACATCGGTATATCCTTCCACCAAATAACAGCAATCTTCGCGGGCGATCGATTGCTTGGCGTAATAAATCCCATAAAGAACTTTGCTTTTATGGTAAATATCACTCTCGGGAGAATTCACATATTTGGCGGTCTTTTTCTCGTTACCGAGAATTCGACCTCCAAAACCCAAAACCCGTCCACTCATACTATGTATCGGAAATATGATCCTGCCTTTAAAGCGATCGATGGTTTTAGACTGCCCGGACGATGTAGTCTGCTCCTTTACGATTACCAATCCGGTTTTATCGAGAAACTCGAGTTGATAGCCTTCGGCAAGGGCTTTTTTGCTAAAATCCTCCCACTGATCGAGCGCATAACCCAGTCCGAATTGTCGAATGGTTTCCTCAGTAAATCCCCTTTCCTTAAAATAGGTCAGCCCGATGGCCTTTCCTTCTTCGGTATCCCAGAGATTATTCTGAAAGTGTTTTTGAGCGAATTCCGAAACCAGGTACATGCTTTCACGGGCACTCGCCTCGGCTTTTTCCTCGTCGGTTCGCTGCGTTTCCTCTATTTCAATCTGGTATTTTTTGGCCAGGTACCTGATCGCCTCGGGATAGGTAAATTGTTCGTGTTCCATAAGAAAGGCCACCACATTGCCCCCTTTGCCACTGCTGAAATCTTTCCAAATCTGCTTTACGGGTGATACCATAAAACTCGGTGTACGCTCATCGGTAAAAGGACTGAGACCTTTGAAATTTGCCCCTGATTTTTTAAGCTGGACAAAATCTCCGATCACCTCCTCAACCCGGGCGGCGTCGTAAACCTGATCTATAGTTGTTTTGGATATCAATTTTATGGGATTAGCAGAAGATAAAAATAGTAAAATAGGAATGCCTGTAAAAGAGTTTCCATCTTATAAATAATATACTTGTTACATTCATTAACTTCACCAAAGGATATAAGGGTTAAGACATGATTCTATTTCTTGGTATACGGCCATTAAAATCA
>JBDNAQ010000267.1:0-3753 GCA_039768345.1 Flavobacteriaceae bacterium | reverse complement strand
TACAATACAATAATTTCCATGCCTCGTAACCAACGATCCCTCGCTTTTATAGAAGACATTGTTCCTGAATTCATTAAAATTGGATTTGCTCGAAATCACCTCCACCTCACCATTACATCTTTCGAACATATTATTGGCAACCAATGTATGGCTGGGCACCATTGATGTGCTGCTGTTCCCAAGCTGGATCGTTTCAGCGCTCGGTCCTCCTTTCGGGGGTCTGGGGCCAAAATGATTGTTGATGATTTTGTGATAGTTTTTTATACTTTGATTACCTTCCAGGTCGACCCGTACAGTTGGTCCTCTATTCGATTTTCCTGACAGGTAGCAGTGATCAAGCTGGTTATGTCGTCCATGGAACTGAACCCATAAGTCCGACATATTCCGTTGAGCCTTGTTGAAATCCTTTATGGTACAGCTGGTTACACGGCTATTGTTGGCCAAAGTATCCTTGTTGATGGCAAATTGTATGACGGCGTCTGAAGGAGATGATCCATTGGTGAAAAACAACCCTTCCACGACGAGAAAATCACCTCCCAATTTAAGGTCAGATTCTCCCTGTATTATTACCTCTCCCGGGGATTCTGCCCGAAGTGTGATAGGTCTTTCCTCGGTTCCCTGACCAAAAAACCTGATCCGGACATCTTTCCAGATACCGTTGGCGAGAACGATTTCATCGCCGGGCATTGCCTGATCAATGGCATGATTGAGTTCTTCAATATCCTTGACTACTATACCTTCCTGATCGGAATTGTTGCCACACGACAATAATAGTAGAAGTGCAAAAATAAATATCAGACTGTTTTTCATTTCAGTGTTTATTTTTTGTTCTTAGCCTCTTTCCAGGCATAAAATTCGTTTAACTTTCTCGGATCGGTAGGGGGGTAGAGGCCGATGATCGACTTTCCTTCATCGACTTTTTCCAGTACAAACTCCTCGAACAATGTCATCGCCACACCTTCATCTGCGATTTCACCCGCAAGATGTGCAGGGATCACCACCACCCCGTCGTCATCACCTACCACCATATCTCCAGGAAATACAGCAACATCGCCACAGGCGATGGGCACGTTCAGGTCTATTGCCTGATGTAATGTCAGATTAGTAGGTGCCGAAGGCCTGTTGTGATATGCAGGCATGGATAATTCTGCTATTTCAGCTGAATCGCGAAACCCACCATCTGTCACTATGCCAGCGACGCCTCTTTTCATAAGTCGGGTAGCCAGGATGGAACCAGCAGAGGCAGCTCTGGCATCTTTTCTGCTGTCGATGACAAGAACTCCTCCTTCCGGACATTCCTCTACAGCTACGCGCTGTGGATGCTTAGGATCCTTAAAGACTTCGATGGTGTTTAGATCTTCTCGGGCCGGAATATAGCGCAAGGTAAAGGCTTTGCCCACCATTGTTGGTTTCCCGGGTTTAAGCGGCTGCACATTTTGAACAAACTGATTCCTCAATCCCCTTTTAAAAAGGCAGGTCGCGATGGTCGCTGTACTGACCATTCTTAATTTTTCATCAACAGACGGTGCTTTATTCCTCATAATCTATAGCTGTGCTTTAAGTGAATTGAATATTCTTATTTGATGAACATTTATTGGACCCTTTTCCATAATTCCCGCAGATAATTAAGATCTTTTTTCATGTAATCAAAAAGCTCTTTTTTATCCATGGAAAGCTCCCTTTTCCCTTTTTCGGCCCCACCCAGATCATATTCGAAATGAAGTGATACAGGAACATTGATATCATACTTCTTTAGCAGGGAAAAATACTTTTCGAGATCTACCATTCCTTCTCCAAGTGGGGTGTTTATCGGTTTCCATTTACCGTCTGCCTTCCCCCATTTAAAGTCCTTTATTACAATAGTTCTAATAAAATCCTTAATGAGTTGCAATCCTAGTTCCCAACTAAAACCACCTTCCACATAAGCATGTCTTATATCATACTGACAGCCCATCCATTCTGCAGATCTCTGATCCAGGACCTGGTAGAGATCCCAGATAGAAGAGCCCATATATTTGCCGGAATGATTTTGGTAAGCGCCATGAATACCAAATTTTTTATTCATTTTTTCCAGCACTTCAAATTGCCGAGTAAAATCCTCTATACTCTGGAGTATGGTCTTGTTTTCCGGATATTTCAGCCAGCCCATACGATAATATTGAATCCCCTGCTCTGCAGCGGTTTTCAGAATGGTCTCGGTCTGAGAATTGCTGGCATCGGTTATCGTTGTCGTCATTAGCTGTGGAGATAGCCCAAAAGACTTCATCGCTTCAACTGCCTTGGGTAAATCTTCTTCAACTCGTTCGGGTAATACATGTCCGCCAGGCCTCACCGTCAGGTCAAGCCCATCAAACCCCATTTCCTTTGCAGCCTCACTTAAGTCATTGTAGTTGAGAAACTGGAGATGTTTGGAAAACAGATTTACTTCCAGTCCCTTTTCAGATTTGCTATTCTCGATCACGGATTTATTGCTTAGTGCCGGGATGGGTAGTATCATAGCGGTACCTGCCATAGACGACTGTTTAATGAAATCTCTTCTGCTTAAAAAGGTTGATCTTTTCATGGATAGTATTTCAAAAAAATATTTATTTATGAATCCCAAACCTGGGGTTACATACATTTCAAGGATTTCAATCCGGCTAAATTCTGTTTCAATACTTGCTTAACATCAGCACCTTCAACATGGCCTAATATTCCCCAGGGTCCTTCAAAACCATTCTTTCGGAGCAGTTCGATCATTTCCTTTTCATGACTGCCTTTTCCGATGGTGAGAATTTTTTCACCCCCTTTTTCCATTCCGTTTAAATTAACCGCTGTTAAATATGGTCTTATCGCTTGTACTATGTTGGGGAAATCATCGATAGTTTTTTGACCATGGTGAAAGTTGTAGACCAAACTCAATTCAGAATGGGGAAGTGCCTGAATAACCTTTAACTGATTATAAGGATCACCGAACCAACCACTATGGTTATAAAGGGCAATCCGACAGTTGATTTTTTTGGCTTTGTCGGTAACAAAAGCGATCATCTCGGTGGCGAGTTTTACGGATTCCTCGTCTGTAAGATCACGGAAGAAGTTTTCGCTTAAACTCACCCAAAATGTTGTTTTGAGATTCATTTGCTCTACGATATCAAAAATTTGCTCGTTAGAAGCGCTTAGATGATCCAGGCTATCCCTTTTTACATTTAGCCAGAGCCAGATTGAAATAATCTCAATATTGTTTTCAGCAGCTAGCTTGAGTTCTGTGGAGGTATTATCGAGATGATTGTCCCGCCAGTCATAAGCATATTTCACAAATCCTAATTCCTTGATCATATCAATACGTTCAGCAGGTGTACGCTCTAACGAATCGTAGGCTACAATACACCAGGGATAGGTCTGACTGATGTCTATAGCCCCAGATTCCTGGGCGGGAGCCGCCTGGAAATAGAGTAATAAAATAATACACTTAAGTATATTAAATTGTATTGGTTGCATGATTGGTGATCAGACTTATTATTGTTTTTGCGAATGCATAGTTATACTGTTAAACTTTTGTGGGTTCAACAAATATACATATATTTGGTAAACCAATCTGGTAAACCAATTAATGAAACAATCTTTTTGGTCACTTTTATTTGGTTTCAATCACTATTGACAGGCTTTAAAAATCAAACATTAGCAGGTTCCGATTTAAACGTTGGAAAAATTTAAAAGGGTGAAGAAAAATTATGGTCCGGCACTTTTATGGAGTTCCAAGAACTAATACATCAT
>JBDNAQ010000031.1:0-4551 GCA_039768345.1 Flavobacteriaceae bacterium | reverse complement strand
GGATTTACACCGGTAAGGTCTGTAAGGTCCTCATCGATCAATACCACTGCATTGTTTTCTCCTTCTGCAAATGAAATTGTTCTACGGTCTGCTTCTTCCTGGGTGATCAGGATTCCTACCAACTGAGCAAGTCCGCCGTTATAGGCCGCATAAGCTCCATTGAGCAGAGCGGCAGTTGCAGCATCGAGTGGTACCGGATTGTGGGGTACCGTGGTGAAAAACGGAATAGAAGTTACATCGGGTAAATTAGCGATGGCCCCATCGGCACCGTTGGCGGTTAAAGCCTGGAGCAGGCCATTATAAATACCTGCAAAAGCTGTCGGATCGGTAATATCGTTACTGCCATAAGACGTAGGATCGGGATTGCCGGTTTGATCTACACCAGCTCCACCTGAAGTAGCAAAACTGAGGATGTCATTGTTGCCGATCCATAAGGTAAAAAAGGTTGGGTTCTGTGCTATGGCATCGCCTATTACCGTAGCATCGGGGGCACTTGCAAAACGAGCGTAATAAGGATTGGCAGTGCCTAGTTGGACACCTGCTACATTACCATAGCCTGGTGCACCCAGGTGGAAACTTTTAGCTCCGGGAACACCCATATTGTTAAATGATCCTGAAAGAATATTGCTGATTTCCGTGCTCCCGGTTCCAGTTACAGGTATCGGCATCGGATCGCCCGTGGAAAAATCGAGAATTAGCCTGTTACCAAGAATGGGAGTTCCGCCAAGCGTCGCGCCACCAAGATTATCGGCCATTAATGGGATGTTAAAACTTCCTCCCCCTACGAGGGCAAAATTATCGGCCAACATGTTTGGAAAGGAATTGGTTTGTCCGTCGATAAAAAGAGCAGCATCGGTAAAGCCTGCCGTCAGTGAATTTCCCACAGCAACAAAGTTGGAAAAGTTAGCTGTGCCGCTGGTGTATTCAATAGGCGGATCCGGATCTGGCAAATCTGCTACAAAGTCGTCATCATTCTTACAGGAAATTGAAAAAATCCCAAAGAAAGCCAGTAATGCTAATAGCTTCTTCATAAGGGTTGTATTGAGTTAGTTTTAGTTTAATCTGGTCCCTAAGAGGGATAAAACCAAAATTAACCAAAATTATGACACTTGCAATAGACGGCTAAAAAAAGCATGTATGCATAAAAAAGTAATCAACCCACTATAATTTAATGAATTCCAGGGATTTGTATATGAATTGACCCGGGTTTTCAGCGTGTAGCCAGTGCCCCGCTTTCTCGATAGTTTCGAGTCGTGCCGCCGGGAAATGAGTATGTATCAATTCCAGATCTTCTTCAGTGATATAATCCGAACGCTCGCCGCGCAAAAACATGCTTGGTTTATCGTATGTCATTTCCATTGGCAAAGCCTCACCGATGGCCTCAAGCTTGTATTGGAGAACGTCGAGGTTAAACCGAAAATCGAGTCGATCTTTTTCAGCCCAACGCAGGCTTTTTAGCAAGAATTGCCTGAGTCCGGGATCTTCGATCTGTCCGGCAAGGATCTCATCGGCCTGAACCCTGCTTTCAAGAATGTCGCGTGGAACAGAGTTAAGGGCATTGATGATCAGCTGATGATGGGGTGGGTAGTATTTTGGTGCAATATCGGCCACGAGTAATTTTTCCACAAACTGCGGATGGGAAGAGGAGAATAACATCGCTGTTTTTCCGCCCATCGAATGGCCAAGCAGTATAATGTCGTCGAGTTTATAATGGTGCACATATCGTTCGAGGTCGTCGGTCATCAAACGATAGGAGAAGGCATCGGACCAAAAACTCTTTCCATGATTCCGCTGATCTACCAGATGCACCTGATAACCATGTTCGGCATAGCGGTTTCCAACACTTTTCCAGTTATCCGACATCCCAAGAAACCCATGCAAAATGATCAAAGGCTTTCCGTCGCCAATTATTCTAGAATGTAGTAACTCCATTACCGCAAACGATGTAAATACATATTAACCACGTTTTCAAGTCCTAAATAGATGGCTTCACAAACAAGTGCATGACCAATCGAAACCTCTTTGATTTGAGGGATTTTCTCTTTGAGAAAACCGATATTGTCCAAATTCAGGTCATGTCCGGCGTTAACATCGAGCCCAATTTCTTCGGCCAGACGGGCTGCTTCTACATATGGTTCTATACCCGAAAGATCTCCGGCCATAAAAGAACTGGCGTAATCTTCGGTGTACAACTCTATACGATCTGTACCGGTATCCGCGGCCCCTGTTACCATTTTCACATCAGGATCCACAAAAATTGAGGTTCGGATACCTGCTTTTTTAAAAGTAACGATAACCTCTTTGAGGAAGTTTCTATGAGTTAAGGTATCCCACCCGGCGTTGGATGTAATAGCATCAACAGCATCGGGGACCAGGGTCACCTGCTGTGGCTTCACTTCCAGAACCAGATCGATAAATTTAGGAATGGGGTTTCCTTCAATATTGAGTTCTGTCTTCACCAGTTTTTTCAATGCTCTGGCATCTTCATACTTTATATGACGTTCATCGGGCCGCGGATGTATAGTAATGCCCTGTGCTCCAAATTCCTCCAAATCCATGGCCACTTTTAAAACATCAGGAATATTTCCTCCTCGAGCATTACGAAGCGTGGCAAATTTGTTGATATTGACACTTAATTGAGTCATTGGGTTTCTTTGTTTTGATCGTGCGGACAAAAATACAAATTAGGCATACCTTTTGATGTCTAAAATTAGTATTTTCGTGAAGAGATAGTATTATGCAAATTCTGACTCACATTATCAGTACTCTACCCGTATTTGACTTCCACGATTCGCTCGAGGAAGTCATTCAATTCTTCAAATACACCACCTATTCTCATGTGGCCATAACAGAGGACCAAATGTTTGTGGGATGTCTTACTGAGAACGACCTCGAGACCTTCGATTCTCAGAAACATGTCGACGATTACCACTATCAAATGGAATCCTTTTTCGCCACTAAGGAAACATCATGGCTCGATGTTCTTGAACTATGTGCGAGAAATGAAGCCAATCTCTTGCCTGTGCTGAATAAAGAAAATAAGGTAATAGGATATTACGACCTCAACGATATTGTTACTGTCTTTATCGATACGCCCTTCTTTACCGAACAGGGAGCAATACTGGTGGTTTCAAAGCCGGGAAAAGAATATTCTTTTAGCGAAATAGCTCAGATTGTCGAAAGCAACAATACCAAATTAATGGGAGCATTTATCACCGGTAATCAGGGTGAAATCGTCGAGGTGACGATTAAGATCGGGTCGGCAAATTTCAATGAGGTTGTACAGACTTTTAGGCGTTACAATTACAGTATTCTATATGGCAACAAACAAGATCAGTTTCTCGAAGACCTTAAAGATCGCTCAGACTACCTCGACAAATATCTAAATGTTTAATTTTAATTTCTGACCGGATAGCATTAATTTTCTGTCCGTGCATAATTTTTGGG
The DNA here is from genome assembly GCA_039768345.1 of Flavobacteriaceae bacterium. Taxonomy (GTDB): domain Bacteria; phylum Bacteroidota; class Bacteroidia; order Flavobacteriales; family Flavobacteriaceae; genus JAHEJJ01. The sequence continues at coordinate 1,104 of JBDNAQ010000031.1, read as the reverse complement.
AACTAGTTCTAAATGAAAGAATTTTATAGCCTATGAAAGTTGCCATTTACGGCCAGATAGTCCAGGAGAACACTGCAGATTATGTAGGTGAGTTGCTCGATGAGCTGAAAAACGCAAATGCGGTCGTATCGATAGAAAAGCAATTCTGCCGCTTACTCGGGGAACATATCGGTTTGGAAGCCTATGCCACTTTTACTGAAGAAACCGGCCTTGACGACTCTTTTGATATGCTGGTGAGTTTTGGTGGAGATGGAACTATTCTCAGGGCTATTACATTTATCTGGGATCTCGGTATACCTATTGTCGGCGTCAATACAGGCCGACTCGGATTTCTTTCAACATTCAAAAAAGAAGAGGTTCGCAAGGTAGTTAAGGAGTTTGTCGCAGGAGCTTATGTGATAAAGAAAAGAAGTCTCGTTGAAGTACATTCCGATTATGACATTCCGGAATTTGGAGATATGAGGTTTGCCTTAAATGAAGTAACGGTTAGCAGAAAGGATACTACTTCTATGATCACCGTTGAAACCTATCTAAACGATGAATACCTTACCTCTTATTGGGCAGACGGACTTATCATTGCCACCCCTACGGGCTCTACAGGTTACTCATTGAGTTGTGGCGGCCCTGTAATTGTACCAGGGGTACAGGCATTGGCAATTACGCCTATCGCCCCCCATAACCTTAACGCGAGGCCATTGGTGATATCAGACGACACCATAATACGAATGAAGGTTTCGGGCCGTGAAGATCATCATCTGGTTTCATTGGATTCCAGGATAGCAAGTTTGGAGAACGGGCGTGAGATTATTGTAAAAAAAGCGCCGTATAGTATCAAAATGATCGAATATACTTCTGAAAGCTTTTTAAAAACCATCCGCAACAAGCTTCTCTGGGGAGAAGACCGCCGTAATTGATTGGAATTTCAGGCAATAAATACGTCCAATCACTGTTAATCAAAGAGAACATTTATATAATCCATTCTGCCGACAACGCACAAAAGTTATATTTGCAATCTTTTTGATGAGATGCGTATACTGATCACCACTTTCCTGATTCTTTTATTTGGGCAAATACATGCCCAAACCTATGAAGTAGGAATCTTTG
>JBDNAQ010000266.1:0-6581 GCA_039768345.1 Flavobacteriaceae bacterium | reverse complement strand
CGTGTCATTTCCAGAATGTTTCTGGCGATGGCCTCTCCCTGGCCTCTTTCTTCTGCCTCGATTCCCGGAAAAGCCCCGGGTGTGTCGATAAGGCTAATCACAGGGATGCCGAATTTTTCTGCAGACCTCATCAATCTGAGGGCTTTGCGGTAACCTTCCGGGTTAGCCATCCCAAAATTCCTGTATTGCCTTGTTTTGGTATTATATCCTTTTTGCTGACCGATAAACATAAAACTCTGGTCGCCGATCTTACCAAGTCCCCCGATCATCGCCTTATCGTCCTTTACGGTACGGTCGCCATGGAGTTCCAAAAAACTGTCTCCACAAATCGCACGGATATAATCAAGCGTATAGGGCCGGTTGGGATGTCTGGAGAGCTGAACACGTTGCCAGGCGGTCAGATTCTTGTAAATATCCTTTCTGGTTTCATTCAGCTTTTTTTCGATCTGCTTGCAGGTCTCAGTAACATCAACATCGCTCTCCTCTCCTATCACCTGGCATTTCTCAAGCTGTTCCTCTAATTCCTTAATGGGAAGTTCAAATTCTAAATATTCCATGACTCAATTTGGTTAGTCTCAGCAAACAAATATATAATTTATTGTCATACCTCAGGAGGAGGTCGGGGCCTTATTCGCTCCAGGAAGATACAGACTATATCGGAGGGTTCTGTGTAATCAGCGCTTGGCTTTATTAAGCATATAGAAACCAAAGATCCCAAAAATGAGATTGGGGATAATTATCGCCAGTATCGGCGGAAATCCTGATTGCTCTGCCAGGACGCCGAAAACCCTGTCGAAGAAAATATATACAAAGGCCACGGCTATACCCAGGGCGAGGTTAACACCCATGCCTCCTCTTCTTTTTACCGATGAAACCGCCACACCGATAATCGTCAGGATGAAAGCAGCTACCGGCAGGGCCCAACGCCTGTATTTTACCATTATATAGCTGTTGATGTTCGAGGCACCCTTTCTTCTCTGAACCTCGATAAATTTGTTGAGTTCGAAGAGATTCTTGGTTTCCGCGATATACGAAACAGGGGTAAGATCTCCGATATCGAAAGCGAACAGCGTATCGAGCCTTCGTTTGGTCTCTATCAGTTCGTTATTTTCACGAACCTTCCTCTTTGTATAGGAGGTAAGTCTATATAAACTGTCTTTGGATACCCAGCGAATATTGGCTGCGGTGATCTTATAATCCAGTTTGTTTTCTTCGTTAAAATGCTCAAAGGTAAAGTTGTATCCAATCTGCCGTGCCGGGTCAAAACTGCTTACATAGATAAAATCGTTGTTGTTGAGCTGATTGAAAATATTGCTGGTTACCCGGTCTTTTTTGCCTTTTTTAAGGTATTTGAATTTAAACTCGTTATAACCTTTGCTCGCATTAGGAACAATGAACATTCCCATAAAGAACATCATCACCGCAATGATAGAGGCCCCTACCCAATATGGTCTGAGGAATCTGGAGAAGGATACACCAGAGCTCAGTATCGCCACGATCTCGGTCCGCATCGCGAGTTTGGAGGTGAAAAATATAATCGATAGAAAGAGGAAAATCGGGAATAGTAAACTACCGATATAGATGGTGAAATTCACATAATAGACAATTATTTCACCCAGCGGGGCTTCATTATCGATCATTTTTCCGATCTGTTCCGCCAGGTTAAGCATGATCCCGATAGGAACGAAGAGCAGGAGCATCATGCCGAAGGTAACCAGGTACCTTTTAAGTATATAGCTGTCTAAAATCCCCATTGCTACAGGCGCTTATCCATTTGTTTTACCATTTTATTCTTCCATTCCAAAAAATCTCCGGCTATGATCCTCTCCCTGGCCTCGCGAACCAGCCACATATAAAAGCCCAGATTATGAATGGTGGCTATTTGTTTTCCGAGGTATTCATTTGCTACGAACAAGTGCCTCAGATAGGCCTTGCTATATTCACTATCGACAAAGGTAAGTCCCATTTCGTCAATCGGTGAAAAATCGGCTTCCCATTTCTTGTTCTTTATATTGATCGTGCCTTCTGCGGTAAACAACATACCATTACGCCCGTTCCGCGTAGGCATTACACAGTCGAACATATCGATTCCCAGCGCTATATTTTCGAGTATATTGATCGGTGTCCCTACTCCCATCAGATAACGGGGTTTGTCTTCCGGAAGAATATCGCATACCTCTTCGGCCATTGCGTACATCTCCTCTGCAGGTTCCCCCACGGATAATCCGCCAATCGCATTTCCTGCCGCATCCACACCGGCGATATATTCTGCAGATGCCCGCCTCAGGTCTTTATAGGTAGATCCCTGTACAATAGGGAAAAATGCCTGGGAATGATCGTAGTGTTCCGGCTGTTTGGCCAGGTGTTTAATACAGCGCTCCAGCCATCGATGCGTGAGGTCCATAGACCTTTTAGCATAGTCATAATCGCAGGGATAGGGTGGGCACTCGTCGAAGGCCATGATGATGTCGGCCCCGATCTCGCGTTGAATCTCCATCACGTTTTCCGGGGTGAACATATGGAGGGACCCGTCTATATGCGATTTGAATTTCACACCTTCTTCCGTGATCTTACGGTTGGCAGCTAGAGAATATACCTGATATCCACCGCTATCGGTAAGGAGATTGCTTTCCCAGCCCATAAATTTATGAAGGCCACCTGCCCCTTTAAGGATCTCGGTTTTAGGTCTGAGATAGAGATGGTAGGTATTGCCAAGAATTATATCAGGAGCGATGTCATCCCGTAGTTCACGCTGATGGACGCCTTTTACCGAGGCCATGGTGCCGACCGGCATGAATATAGGTGTTCTTATAGTGCCGTGATCCGTTATGATCTGGGCGGCTCTTGCCTTGCTGGCCTTATCCTTATGTTCGAGCTGAAATTTCACACCGGCATTTCGTGGCAAATATAGGCAACTGAAGCCCAAATAAGACTTAACAAAAAAATAAAGTTGAAGGTGCCGGACCGTTAATAAATTGTAATAACTCGTGTTGTACAACCAAAAGTTAGCACCTACTTTTGGCGGAAATTATTACCGCTTTACAATGGCAACAAGTCATGAATTACAGGATCTGGTCGTGCAGGTCAGGAGAGATATCCTGAGAATGGTTCACAAGGTTAATTCCGGTCACCCCGGGGGTTCGCTCGGATGTACGGAATTTTTGGTGGCTCTTTACAATGAAATCATGGAACTCAAAGAGGGTTTCGATATGGATGGTATCGGGGAAGATATATTTATCTTATCGAACGGACATATTTCACCCGTATTTTATAGTGTGCTGGCCAGAAGGGGGTATTTCCCCGTTGACGAGCTCAGTACATTCAGACTGATCAATTCCCGGCTCCAGGGCCATCCTGCTACTCATGAAGGATTACCCGGCGTTCGCATCGCTGCGGGATCTCTCGGACAGGGTATGTCTGTAGCCGTTGGGGCAGCGCTGGCTAAGAAATTAAATAAGGACCCTCATCTGATCTATAGTCTTCATGGCGACGGAGAATTGCAGGAAGGACAAAACTGGGAGGCGATCATGTTTGCGGCCGGAAAAGGTGTAGACAACCTTATTGCTACTATAGATCGCAACGGTCAGCAGATCGATGGCTCCACTCAGGATGTAATGCCACTGGGCGATGTCGGGGCTAAATTTGAGGCCTTTGGCTGGGATGTTATGCATATTGAAAATGGCAACGACCTGCACCAGGTGATCGCAGGGCTGCGGGAAGCTAAAACGCGCACCGGCAAGGGAAAACCGGTATGTATTGTTATGACAACGGAAATGGGCAACGGAGTAGACTTTATGATGCACACACATGCCTGGCACGGAAAGGCCCCCAGCGATGAACAACTGGCCACTGCCCTGGCACAGAATCCTGAAACTCTTGGTGATTACTAACCTTAGCTAGCTGATGAAAAAATATACTGATCAAGGATCTAAAGATACCCGAAGCGGCTTCGGGGCGGGAATGACAGAACTCGGAAGGAGCAATCCTAAGGTAGTCGCCCTATGTGCCGACCTCGTAGGGTCGCTAAAAATACAGGATTTTATCGATGAAAATCCGGAACGCTTTTTTCAGGTAGGAATTGCGGAAGCCAATATGATGGGGATTGCTGCAGGATTAACCCTGGGTGGATATATTCCTTTTACCGGCACCTTTGCCAATTTTTCCACCGGACGGGTCTACGACCAGATAAGGCAATCTATCGCATATTCGGGCAAGAACGTAAAGATCTGTGCTTCTCACGCCGGACTCACCCTTGGCGAGGATGGTGCTACCCACCAGATCCTGGAAGATATTGGCCTGATGAAAATGTTGCCTGGAATGACCGTTATCAATCCCTGTGATTTTAATCAAACCAAAGCGGCAACTATAGCTATTGCAGACCACCAGGGTCCTGTTTATCTGCGATTTGGACGTCCTAAAGTTCCCAATTTTACCCCCGAAAACCAGAAGTTTGAGATTGGCAAAGCTTTATTGCTCCAGGAAGGCAGCGATGTGACCATTGTGGCTACCGGCCATCTGGTATGGGAGGCTTTGGTGGCCGCTGAAAATCTTGAAGCCCAGGGTATTTCCGCTGAAGTTATCGATATACATACTATCAAACCACTCGATAGCGAAGCCATCATCAGGTCGGTGAAAAAAACGGGCTGCCTGGTATCTGCCGAGGAGCACAATTATTATGGCGGCCTGGGAGAGAGTATTGCTCGTACACTGGCTTTACATCATCCTGCACCTCAGGAATTTATCGCCACTAAAGATACTTTCGGGGAGAGCGGTACCCCGGCACAGCTGATGGAAAAATACGGCTTGAACAATAAAGCCATTGAGGGTGCCGTTGTAGAGGTTATAAAGAGGAAGGCTTAATAGGGTTCGATTTATATGCCCGCTTGGGCCGTCCAAAAACGAACACTTATGAAAAAAATTCTTCTATGGGTGGCATTTACTTTTATCAGTACAGCCGCCATCGCACAAGCAACATCCGGATTTGGTTTTAAAGGCGGACTCAATTACAATGCTAATGGAGACTATCTCGCCTCTGCGGAAGCCGTTATCGAAAATCCTGACCGAAATGTGGGATACCATCTCGGTATATTTTACAAATTCGGGAACAACATTTATTTCAGGCCGGAACTTATGTATACCTGGACCAAATCGGAATATTCAGACGGGGATCTCAGCATAAGCAAGATAGATGTTCCCGCCCTGGTGGGTATTGAGCTCATCGGTCCACTACATATTTTTGCCGGTCCGGATTTTCAATATATAATCAACGGAAAATTTGGCGACGTAAAACTTAGCGATATCGAAAGCGATTTTACAGTGGGCTTGCATATAGGCCTGGGTGTAAATTTGGGACCTTTAGGCGTAGACCTGCGTTATGAAAGAGGACTCAGCAGCAATGAGGCCAGCTTTATCAATACAAATATTATCTCCCTTCCGGAAAGCCGGGTGGATATCCGGTCAGACCAGGTTATTCTAAGCCTTTCATTTAAGATCAAATAAAAAAAAAGCCCTGGTTAAACCAGGGCTTTGATTTTTTAAAGAACGAGCTTAAGAATTATCGGGATCTCGATAATCCGGAATACCGTCTCCATCTGTATCCGGAAAACTCACATTTCCTTCTTCGTCTATTTCAATTTCTTCCCGGGTCGGTGTTCCGTCTCCATCATCATCACGGTCTAAAAAGTCTGAAAATCGGGCCAGTGAACTCGACTCCTCTTCCATCTCCTCATCGGTATTATCGTTGTACAAATATCCATCACCATTAACATCTTCCTGTATAGAAGGAATCCCATCGCCGTCATGATCAGTTACTTCTAATGTAAACAGATCAACCGTAAAGATCAGTGGGGAATAGGCCGGGATTTCTGCCTGGATGATGTTGTAAAACCCAAGTCCGGATGGCAGGAACATCGCGCCTATGCCGTAACCCTCAACCGTCACAGTTCCGTCGCCATTATCGATTACATCTCCGCCTTTTTTAAAATTTGGCATGGCTTCAGTAAAACCTCTGGCCCCTTGCCCGGGAGCTTGAATTTGTGCCAGGTCGAACCAAACCGGATTGGTAAACGTTCCATCGAAATCAAATCCATTTAAAAGTGAACCTTTATAGCGAACCAAAACCGAATCGGCTATAGACGGACTCTCATTCAATCCTTCTCTGGCGACAAGATAATAATAGGTATGAGAAAAGGTCGCCCCTTCGCTCAGATCGAATTCATCGCTGCTAACCGAAACCTGTGCTGACTGCACCTGGTTGATCAATGGGGTTTTACCCGAATTATCACCCGCTATGGTATCAATAACAATTTTATAGTCAAAACCTGCAGGAGGACTATCAAAATCCTCGTAGTTATAAAAATGAGTTTGCAGATATTCCCTGATCTCGGCGTCGTCTTCAGCGGCTACCTCGCTCAGTGCTCTGGGCGGCACTACCTCAACATCTATGCTATCATCACTACCACAGGAAAGCAACATTAAAAATGCGGCTCCAGGTATTGCCCATCGTATCAGCTTCATATAATTGAATTTTAAGGGCGCAAGATACGATTTTCCCCTATTTTTGCAGTGATCTTAACAAAGTT
>JBDNAQ010000265.1:0-7943 GCA_039768345.1 Flavobacteriaceae bacterium | reverse complement strand
CAGCAGCAGCTTCCATACCAACTTTTTTAACATCATCTGTGCTCACTGAAGGCATCGTTTGTGCCGAAAGAGAAACAGAAAAAGCCATTACAAATACTAATAGTAATAAACGTTTCATAATTTTAAATTTAGGGGTTAAGCCGGTTAAAATAAGAGTTAATACTGTTTAAAAACTGAAGTTTTCTTTATTGCATTTAAAAATTAATTTAATTCACTCATGTATTTTCTTGTTTAAGATTATTCTTAATGCATCAATTAGTTTTTTGCAGACTTATAATTTGGTATCCACGAGAAATTTAAAACTTATAAAAAAACCATAAACTAGCTCACAATTGTCAATTCAGTTTTATAAAAAATTTGTAGTTTTGATTTCTTTAAAAAAGGGTCATTAACTCAGTTGGTTCAGAGTGTTACCTTGACAGGGTAGAAGTCACTGGTTCGAATCCAGTATGACCCACATCGAATAGAATCCCGATGCATCGAAGATGCACTGGGATTTTTCATTTACAAGGCGTTGAAAGCTACTTGCTTTCATAAGGCTTGGAAATGAAAAATCGCATATTGCACAGCGCAGCGGAGCAATGGGGATTGTATTCGCAGCCGAGGTTCTCATCTGGATCACGCTAGTAATCCTCCTTATGAATATCGAATACCACTCCTGCCGGCGTGGCGGGTTGAACAAGGAATTCTGAACGCTGAAGTGTCTCAGAAAGACCATATGACTTAGTGAAACGGAGTCATAAGGATTTATCCGTCTTAGGCGTACGGGTTTGAAGGAGCTGTTCTTATCTAGATCCCGCTAGAGCAAGAATCTATAGTTCAGTGAGACCAAAAATGACTTGCGATCGCCTATGATTCCTGCCTCTGTTCGAAGCATCCAGCGTTTGTTCAATTGATACTGGGCTCCAAAAATACCATTCCATTTCTCCTTCACCCTTTTGTCCATACCGTAACGAATTATCGAACTTCCATCAGCGGCTTCAATTCTTTCAACGATGGGAGTGAGGACCTTGTCGGCAGCGATCTTTTGAGCTGGAGTAGCCTCATTTTCGTACCAGTCGTTGTAGTTATCAACGATCTCGTCACGTCTTTCCCAGGCTTCAGGAGACAACACATCAATGAGCTGAATTTCGCCAACAGTCTCCGAACCCATCTCAACTCTCATGCCTCCAGCCCATAATGCCAAATTGCTGTCGGGATTATTTTTAAAAGTAAAGGTATGGCCAATACGAATCCCCATTACATTCACCTGGACTGCCTTTTCAAGAAGTTCGGGTTTGTTCCAAGTCCAATTGGCATCAATTGAGAACCATACAGGTCCGATGCCACCCGCTCCCATGACACCAAAACCAGAGGTTTGAATCCCCTGTTCAACCGTCGATTGCAATTCAATCGGGACGGTCACATTCACTCGGGTTGTGGAGTTTCCATAACCAAATATCCCGTAAACATTAAGAAAGGGCAACACCCAAAGGTCAGGTCTCACATTCACTGTGTAGGAACTGTTGCTATTGTCTCCAAATTCGATAAATTCGATTGGAGTTAATGGAACGTCAAGTTCATCGGTTTTAAGTCCAAGTTGGAGATTCTCAACGATGATTCCCTGATCCATCCACAGAAAGTTACCCATGATACCTGCGGGATAAGGCAGGTCAAAACCTTTGCTATATGCTTTTTGACCCCAAATTGGGAAGAGGTAGTTGTATTCCACCTGTTTTAAACTATCCTTGTAGACAGAGTACTTGTCACGAACTCGAGTCGATGCGTATTGCTGGGCGAATAACTCTGATACTGAAAGTAAGATCAGGATTGCTAGAAGGGGCTTTAAATTGATGCTCATTTTGAGGTTAAAAGATTTGGGTTGAATAGTAAATTAAGTACGAAAGTATTTCCTTTGAATCTTTGACGGGCACCATAGTCAAATCCATATTTGAAGTTGATCATCATTCGCTCAAAAATGGGCCAATAGCTCACGTTGAAAAAGAGGGCACTTTTTTTGTCGTGATAACTTGGGTCCCAAAATACATCTTCACCCCTGTCATCACTTACCTGCCAGTTGTGTCCACCAAATATCCCGACTTCAAACTTTGTGGATAAAAACTGGCTGACTCCATATTCCAAAGTCAAACGATCCCCTGGCCTGAGGTCAGAATCCTTTACCTTCGAGTTTGTTTCATAGGTCAGACCCAGCATGAAGGCAGTCGACTTGTCCTCAACGGGATAATAATATCCAAATCCCTGGAATTGGTGAGTCCAGTAACCCAGCCCTATATTGTCATCTGCGCCTGTTTGGTATCGGCCCGTGGGCGCATATATGGTATAGGTGGTGGTGAAGTCCATTTTATTGCCTCCCCAACTCAATCCGAGGGGTACAAGGATTAGGTCACCAAATCCAGAAACCCTTGTGGAGATTTCCCGGGTATAGGTGGTATCCAGCACAATTCCAGGCCTTTCTGTGACCAGCGATACCTCGGCAGTAACGTAATTTGGAGCGATCCCAACGATGTATCTTGCGTTGCCAAGGAAGGAGATGTGAGGCGATGCCCAAGCGACAACGGGGGCACTACCGAAACCATTCAGACCGGGCTCAACTTCAACATCCGGAAGTGTAGGATGCAGATCACTCAAAGGAATGCTTTTAAATTCCTTTCCATTCCTATCAACGTAAGTATTGCTACTCACGGCAAAGTTATACCATAAGAAGAACAACCCCGAGGGAGGATGAGCCATGTCCCTTGTACTTAAAAGTCCCGGATAGTAATGACCGGCCTGCATGGGTGACGCCTGCTGTGCGATAACATTTGTGCTCGATATGAAAATGAAAAGGACGCAACTCTTTAGTACTAGCCCTGACCATCGAAAAAAATTGTTTTGCATTCTGTATTGATTATACTCCTCTATGTATATTTCTCAATCATATGGAATAATCCTTTTAGTGCTAATTGATGATAGATCTATAGATCATCAATCTATTTGAAGGCTATTCGGAAATACTGATTGTTACCTTGTTGACATGACCAGTGAATCTCGAGTCTTCCAAATCCTTAAAGACTTCATTCGCTACCTGTGTAGCATCATCCAATCCAACATCTGCAGTTTCATCTCCTGAGAAAACAGCAGGTTCGGTTTTATCGACACGACCTTCAGCAACTTTTTCACCATCTACATAAAGTATAGCATTACCTCCTTTACCAGTCCCTCCACCATCATAATCAAACTGTAGCTTTATCTCAGCATTCTCACCAGATAATTTTGCATCAGATTGTATTGTATAACTTTCCAAACCGAAATAATTGTACGTGTAGGTGGGTTTACCATTATCCATATAAACAGCCCAGCCACCGAATTTACCTCCTTGACAGAGAATAATCCCTCGGTCATTGCCTTTAAGATTTACATCAGCAACAATGGTTTTTGATTTGTTTTTCACATTCAAAAAGGCATTTTCCATGATACCTTCCATCCCATCAGACAAGGTAAGTGATTTACGGTCGCCCATTAGATCAGGCCTTCCGGCAAGTTCAGCATTGAATCTTTCATACAAGCGATCATCCAATGGATATACATTATTGGCAATAGCTTCTTTTTCAAACAACGCTTTCATTTCTTCCAGCTTCTCAGGATATTCAGCAGCCAGGTTATTGGTAAGGCTAAAGTCTTCTTTTATATTGTACAGATCCCAAACATCTTCCTGCAAGGTATTGAGTGGCTTATTTTTCCATGCCGGTCTGTGAATCACGCGTGCCAGCCACCCCTCATGATAGATGCCTCTATTGCCTGCTATTTCAAAATATTGAGTGGTATGGCGCTCAGTAGCATTTGCATCTTCAATGGCATAAAGCATACTTACACCATCCATTGGCTTTTGCTCCACTCCGTTAATAGTTTTAGGAACTGGCAGCTTAGTTGCTTCCAATATTGTTGGAACTACATCATTTACATGACTAAACTGGGTTCTGATTTCTCCTTTTGCACTGAAACCTTTTGGCCAGTGTATTACTACGCCATTTCGTGTACCTCCAAAATCACCAGCAACCTGCTTGGTCCATGAAAAAGGAGCGTTGGTTGCAACAGCCCAACCAGCAGACATATGAGGGAAAGAATTAGGTCCGCCCCAATCATCGCCGCGCTTCAACATCCCATCAATCGTTTCTGCACCGAATATTCCATTAAGGCTTACTAACTCGTTATACGTTCCTTGCATACCGCCCTCAGCACTTGAGCCATTATCTCCCATGACATATACAAAGAGGGTATTATCTAATTCGCCTATCTCGTCAATGGCATTCACTAATCGCCCTACTTCAACATCGGTATGTTCAACAAAACCGGCAAAAACTTCCATTTGAATTGCAAATAACTTTTTCTCATTTGCACTTAACGATTCCCAGTCTTTAATGTCCTCGGGTATTGGAGCTAATTCGGCATCTTGAGGTATTATACCCAATTTTTTCTGTCGTGCAATGGTTTCTTCTCTTAGTTTTTGCCAACCATCATCAAATTTCCCATTGTATTTATCTATCCATTCTTTAGGAGCATGGTGAGGGGCATGAACAGCACCTGGTGCATAATAGATCATAAATGGTTTGTCAGGTGTTAAGGCTTGTTGGAATTTCACCCACTTAATTGCCTCATTTGTCATGTCAGTGGTAAAATGATAATCGGGATCATCTTTTTTATGAACCTTAGTAACACCGTCGAAAATTACGGGATCCCATTGATTGGTCTCACCACCAATAAAACCATAAAATTTATCAAAGCCTGAGTTTGTCGGCCAACGAAAGTAAGGACCGGAAACAGAAACTTCCCATGTAGCTGTTTCATGCCATTTACCAAAGGCTGCTGTACTATAGCCATTTTGGCGTAATATCTCAGCGCCGTATTTTGCATTATCTGGTCGTATCCCCTGGTTGCCAGGGAAACCAGTGGCTATTTCCATTACCGAACCAACATTCACATTGTGGTGATTTCGTCCCGCAAGCAATGCTGCTCTTGTAGGTGAACAGAGGGCGGTGGTATGAAACTGATTAAACCTGACACCATTATCGGCCAGACGATCAAACGTTGGTGTATTTATGGCTCCGCCGTAAGTAGAAGTTGCTCCAAAACCAATGTCATCGATTAAAACCACGACCACATTAGGGGCACCTTCTGGCGCCTTCACCTCAAAACGTTCAGGTTTGGTTGCATTCCTTGCATCCATTTCTGTAATAGGTTCTCTAGCCGGTGGCTGAATTGGTAAATTTGTACGATCCAGTTCGCCTTTGCTTACCAAAGTAACATCTGAGGATTTATCCGATTGAGAAGTACAGCCGGACAAAACCAAAACGGTTGCAACAACAAAGAAGTTAAGTTTCAGTCTTTTCATGATTTTTAGTTTTTATTGTTCAATTCTTTTAGTTTTTCTTCTAATTCATCATATTCCAAACGTATGATTTCAAGATCCTCAGGGGCCATTGCCCATGGATATCCGTAAGCCTCAAAAGCAGAAATTACCGGTGCCGGGAATGATGGGTCGGTTATGGTACCCAATGCAACTCCTATAATGTCTGGAGCTGCATCAATGTCCCAGTAAACGGTTGTGCCGCACGTAGGGCAGAAGTGAAAAGTGGCTCCACCACTGTCGCAAGAACGGTATGTTACCTCAGGACCTTCGTCATTTGGGAATGTCCATTCAGTGGATTCTCCTTCTATTTTTGCTTTCTCACGAGGGAAGCGCCCTTGAATACTGAAAGCACTACCCGTCCTCATTTGGCATGAGTTGCAGTGGCATAAGGTACGCCGCTCAGGTACAGGGCCAGTGTAAGTCACGGTAAGCCCTCCGCAACGGCAGGAGGCCTTAAGGGTTTTTTCTTGGGTATCTTCTTTCGATGTGAAATCAGTGACTTGAGTCTTTTCGCCACCTGATTTGTCGGATGTTATATACGTTTTAGAGGTATAACCAGACAAAACCAGAAAGGTTACAACAACAAATAAGCTAGTACTGAATATTTTTATTGTCTTTGTATTCATAATGATTTCTTATTTATTTGACCAATTGAACCTCACTGGGTCTCCACGATTTATCGAAGAATCCTTGAGTTGGAGAATAGCACCTGATAATCTGGAACCAACCCCTACCGGGAATCGTTTTGATGTAATTGCCATCTGGCACACCTGATGGTTTTTCCGGTCCGTAATAAATTGTAATGGAGCCGTCATCATTAGCCTCGGCAGCAGGGCTCGGAAAAGCCTGACTACCGGCTCTTGGATAGCGTTGATCGGTTTGGATCATGGAGCGTGTTTGATTGTCATATACCGTGGTTGACCAGAAGCGTTCCTGCGGTATACCTGGAGGCAAGGTCACTTTATACGTATTGCTCCCATTCAATGAGTTCCCTTCTGAATCAACAGCTCCGGCTACATATTGTGAACCAATGCCCGTTAAGTACATACACATGGCCGGAGTAATTCCGGTAGCCAGGTAAAAGAAGGATGTTCGAGCTGCCAGTTTTCTGGCACCGTCAGACTCAGTTGGTATTACTTCTCCATTTATTCCAATCTTTGGAGGTGGCGTCATAAATGTATAACCCCCATCAAATAATGGATTATACCACGACGATTTTTCATCGTAATATCGTGAACCATTGTTGGGCAAAGCTCCCAAAGCCGCAGTTCTGGAATAGGCATTGCCCACCTCTACTGCTTTGGTTAAAATGGCTTTTGTTTTTTCATCAGGGTTAAACTCTTTTCCCTTGACAATGCCTATGGCTGCCAGCTGACCCGCTATTTCAGGGCTTAAAGCTCCCACCGGCTGGCTTTGCACAAGCTCATTAATGTATTCATAGTGCAAATAATTGGAGGGGGGAAGTACATTGATGTCCATGCCGGTTATATCGATCATTTTGGGTGTAGCTGGTTCTGCCGGTCTGGCAAGTGGTGCATTACCCGACAAATAGCTTCCTACACTTGTTCCATGCGAACCTTCAACATAGGGATATACTTTTAGATGCTCGTTCACTGTTTTTATACTTGTTTCCGTTGAATTATCAACCAAAAACATGCGACCTAACATCGTAATCAAATTGGTTTTTGATCGGTAGATATAATAACCACCTTCAGGCAAAGTGCCTTCATACCACTCAGGTACTAAAAGGAATTTGCCTCCCTGCCCTTTGTCTGGTCCTGCAAGTCCGTAATCTCCAATCCAGTTAAACCAAAAATCATCGAAAATGCCCAACACATTTGGGGGTGTTTCTACCACCAAAGGACCATCCTTAAGATTAAGATTGCCCCAAAAGTAGTATGTGTCCATATTAGCCGTTAGCTGAAGAAATTTTGCATCCACCATCTCTGGCGAAACAAAGAAATCACCATCGTTAATACCTGCTGCAGCAAAACCTTTGCGCAGCGCCCACAATGAGGCCCCCTGAACCGTATTGGTGTAGGCGGCTACTGCATTTATATACAGCATCTCATCTTCCAGCATTTGGGCTGTCTTTTCTGTAGGATACCCTAAAGGAAATTCGAGTTTGCCAATTTTAGATTTAATCGTTTTTTCTGTTGGGATTGATTTGTCTATTGGAGCATAGCTCCTTTGCTGTGCATGGCCTACTATACCAAGAGAAAGGATCACTATTGAAAGTAAGCAGGTAGGTAGTAGATTATTTTTCATGATTATTGTGTTTAGTTGTCTTTCGATTTTTATTTGTTAGGTTCATATGGATCCTTCTGCCCCATTTGAATTGGTGGATGCTGTTTAAGTGAAACAACATGCTCGCTAAGTTGCTTCAAAGCGGCCTTGGGCACCCAGGTATGCGGGAAAAGCACGTTGTCTTTTTCCTGGGGATCGTTATACAGATTATAAAGTCGAGGCATGGTATAGGTTCTCATTTCCCCATTCCAGGCGTCCTGTTCCTTAAAGTGCAATTTCCAGTTTCTCCACTTTACACCAAAGACATCTT
>JBDNAQ010000264.1:0-3880 GCA_039768345.1 Flavobacteriaceae bacterium | reverse complement strand
CGCCTTTCCCTGTAGCGCTTGTAGAGACGAATACCCAGCATCAGAAGAAGTACGAGCACCAACATCCCAACCAAGCCAAATATCCAATTAAACGCATTCTTCAATATGACCAGGAATGTCACCGCAAAAAGCACAATAGTTGCACCTTCATTCCAAATCCGCATAAATGAAGAACTATAACGGATTTTATCCTCCTGAAGCTCCTTGAACATCATATGCGTTTTGAAGTGATAGGCAAAAAGCAATACCACAAATCCGAGTTTTACATGCATCCAGGCTTGTTCGATCCAAGACGGCATGATGACCAACAACCATAATGCAAATATGGTCGACAAGATTGCGGATGGCCATGTGATGATATACCAAAGCCGCCGAGTCATGATCTTAAATTGGGCGGAGAGAATCTCTTTCGCCGGAGACTCTTTGTCCTGTGCCTCAATGTGGTAAATAAATAATCTGGGGATATAGAACAGTCCCGCAAACCATGTAATCACAAAGATCAGGTGTAAGGCTTTGATGTAATTATAGTACATTCCCATTTCAGTTGACCCTTAAAGCACCAATCCCTGCATCCCAGAGTTGTTTGTTATAATCAGGAATACTTTGTCTGATCAGGTTCTGCGCCCGCTGCTTGAGTCCAGACCATTGTTTGTCTAATTCCATCCTGCGATCTTTCGAACTCTTATTTACTCTTGGGATGGCACTATTGGTTTGGTCGATCAGGAACATGTATTCGGCCGTAAATTTATTAGGGAAATTCTCCACATCATCATAAGCCTTCGACTTGCGTTGTACCATTTCCTTGTCCCATTGATCTAACTGTTGCAGAAGAAGCTTGCCCTTTTCCAGCAAACTTTCATCTTCCAGAGTGGCAATGATATTTTTTAGCTGGCCCTGAACATTGTAAAGGGAATTCACGGTAGTATGCATCGATATTAGCTCATTTTCCATTTCGCTCATAAAATTATCGTACTCCATGTGCTGAGCCGCGCTGATCTCAACACTTGGTGTATTGATGATCTTCCCGATGGTTTCGACCCGCTGACCACCATAGTTCAGCAGTAGCTTATAGCTTCCAGGTGCAGCCCTGTGTCCCGAAAAATTCGTTTCGAAATATACATTAGGCACCCCGTTTTTTGTAGTGTGGCTGAGATCCCAAACAAACCTGTTCAGCCCCGCCTTTTTAGTAAGCAAGGGTTCGGCAGACGGTCCACCATCCCACTTTTTAAAAGTGGTGTCTTTAACAGAGCTGAATTGTCTTATTTCTTTCCCGTTGCTATCTAGTATTTCCAGATGGACATCCAATGAATCTGCCATTTTGGGGAGCTCATAGTAAATCACCATTCCGTTGGCAGGGTTTATTCCTTCAAAAGGATCCGTTCCTTTAAAATTTTCATCGCTACTGTCCATTTGGCTATGCCAGGAAGCATAATACGCATCTTCAGGTGCATATACTTTAAGTCCCTTTTGTGCTGATTTATGTTGAGAAAGCAGTGCAAGGTCGTCGAGTATCCAGAACGACCTTCCGGAGGTAGCCACGATCAGATCGCCCTGGTTGATTTTCAGATCTGTAATAGGGCAGACCGGCAAGTTCAACTGCATAGATTCCCAGTTGAGCCCTCCATTCCAGGAAATATATATCCCTTTTTCAGTGCCTGCAAAAAGCAGATCTTTCCGCTGCTGATCCTCTCTGACTACCCGCGTAAATGAACCATAAGGAATCCCTTTACTGATATTCGTCCAACTCTGGCCATAGTTTGTTGTCTTATAAATCGCCGGAGTATAGTCATTGAATTTATAGCGGGTGGTTGCGATGTACGCTGTAGCCGGATCATGTGGTGAAACATCGATAGCATTAACCAGACATTCGGTTAATCCTTTCGGAGTCACATTCTTCCAGTTTTCCCCTCCATCTCTTGTAATATGGACCAGGCCATCATCGCTAGCTGTCCAGAAAACCCCTTTCTCGTGAGGAGATTCTATTATATAAACAATAGTACCGTAATTCTCGGCTCCGACGGCTTCAACGGTAAATGGGCCTCCGCCCTTGCCCTGTTTTTCATCGATATTCCTTGTAAGATCAGGTGAAATTTCTTCCCAGCTCAGACCCATATCGCGCGTACGGAGTACTACCTGGGCACAATGATAGTAGGTGCCAGGCTCATGTTTCGACCCAATAATAGGTGCATTCCAGTTGTACAAATATTTCATATCCCTGGCTGCTTTTCCCAAATACTGAATTGGGGCAGCCATAATCTTGGTCTCCTGTTTGGATTCCATATCGAGTACTTCTATTGTACCCAGATAATTACCCCCAAGAACATATCTTGGATTGTCAGGGTCAAAGGCCGCATAGGCACTTTCTCCCCCGGCAGCATAGGTCCAGTCCTGTTCAGAGATTCCTCCCCTGCCCAGCGACATATGCGGAATCCGTACGGAACTATTATCCTGCTGTCCGCCATAAATGTTATAAGGGAATAAATTATCTGTATTGATCCTGTAAAACTGGGCTGTTGGCATATTGTCCTGGGTAGACCAGCTATCCCCAAAATTAAAGCTTATGGCTGCACCTCCATCGTTGGCAATCACCATGTTTTTTGAATTTTCGGGGTTGATCCAAAGGTCGTGAAAGTCGCCGTGGGTTCCGCTAAGCCTTTCCCAGCTTTTGCCTCCGTCGATTGAACGCAAAGCGGGGGCACTCATCACATAAACCGTGTTTTCATCGTTAGGATCAGGAAATACTTCGATATAATACCAGGCTCTTTGTACCAGGCGGTTATCTCCGCTGACCATATTCCAGCTTTCTCCGGCGTCGTTCGAAACAAAGAGTCCGCCTTTATCCTTGTCCGAATCGCTTTCAATAAGGGCATACACTTTATTGGAGTTCGCTCCGCTAACGGCAATGGCCATTTTGCCTTTTTCCTCCGGAAGACCTTTATGAATTTTCTGCCAACTGCTGCCACCGTCCATAGATTTGTACAAACCGCTGCCTTCCCCACCGCTGATCACCTTATGTGGTTTTCGTTGATGATGCCACATCGCAGCATACAGGGTCTCAGGTGTATTGGGGTCCATCGAAAGTTCCGAACAGCCCGTCAGTTCGTTCACAAATAACATTTGATTCCAGGTCTTACCGCCATCAATGGATTTATATATCCCTCTTTCTTTATTCGGCCCGTGTAAAGCGCCTTGTGCAGCTATGTATACAATATCGGGATTGGTGGGGTGAATGCGTATCCTGGAAATATGCTGGGTCGCTTCCAGGCCCATTTTGGTCCAGGTTTTTCCGGCATCAAGCGACTTGTAGACACCATCGCCATAGGAGGTCATTACCCCTCTTGGCGCATGCTCTCCCATACCACAGTAAAGGATATTCGGATTCGAAGGGGATACAGCAATCGCGCCCACAGAACCTGTTTGAAAATACCCGTCAGAAATATTATCCCACCGCTGGCCTGCATCGGTGGTTTTCCAGAGTCCGCCCCCCGTAGTACCCATATAATAGGTGAAAGGATCTCCGATCACTCCGGTAGCACATACCGACCTTCCGCCTCTGAAAGGACCAATATTACGGTATTTAAGGGGTTTAAAATATTCCTCAGCACTCTGTGCACCAAGTGTAACGGTAAATAATAAGGCAATGATCAATTGGGTAGTAATTCTCATATTGTGGAGATTAATGGTCTTGCAGAAACAAATAGTCTAAATTCAAATCGTTAAAATTCTTGTTGAACGCCTCGATCTCATCATTCACGAGCTCGTTAAATGCATTCAATTGTGTATTTATCTCTTTTGTGAGTTGATTTTTTACAGCGATATCCTGTTCAGTTGGTGGAAAATCATCCAGAGTTACCAAACTATTCAGATGCCCCAGTTTATT
>JBDNAQ010000030.1:0-5791 GCA_039768345.1 Flavobacteriaceae bacterium | reverse complement strand
CCATCTTCCATCTTCCATCTTCCATCTTCCAACTCCCTACATCCAACATTTATCTACCACCCGCCGGATGCACCTCCACCGCCAAAGCCGCCACCGCCGAAGCCTCCGCCGAAACCGCCTCCGCTGCCGAAACCTCCGCCCGAAGAACCACGGTAACCGCCTCGTCCCATATTGCTAAGGATGATGATATCCCAGATATCGAGACCTTTCTTGCGACCTCCTTTACCGCCTCCCCGCTTGCCCCGGTTCCGGCTCGATAGTATGATTATAATAACAATGAAGATGATAAAGGGTAAAATAGCACCGAAAGGAAAGTTACTGACATTGTCAAAACTTCGGTCTTCTTTGAACGCTCCTGTAAGTACCTGGGAGATAGCATCGGAGCCTTTGTCGAGCCCCGCATAATAATCACCCCTTTTGAATTCCGGAATGATGACATTTTCGATTATTCGCCTGGACAGTGCATCGGTAAGCCTGTCTTCCACACCATAGCCGGTGTTGATTGCTATACGTCTATCGTCCCTGGCTAATAAGACCAGGATACCGTTGTCTTTATCAGCCTGCCCAATACCCCACTTCTGGCCCCATTGTGCCCCAAGGAAGTTGATGTTTTCCCCTTCGGTGGAACTGATAATAGCGACGACGATCTGAGTAGATGTGCTGTCGGAATACGAGATCAGTTTTTGTTCCAGCGCATTCTTTTCCGAACTGCTTAGTAATTGAATATAGTCGTAAACACTGGTCTCCAGCCCGGGCTTGTCGGGGATGGTAAACTGTGCGAAGCAGCTGGCGCTAACCAGGAGCAGTATATATATCCCTTTACGCCTTAGAAATCTCATCGCTCAGTTCATTTGTATCGTCAGATTTCCATGGGAAATGCACCTTTAGTTCATTCCCGGCCATGAGGATACCTTCTACTATCCCCTGCTTAAATTGGCCCTTTTTAAAATGTTCCTGAATAATATCCCGGGTGGTGTCCCAGAAATCATCAGGCACCACTTTGTCGATCCCATTATCCCCCAGAATAACGAACTTATGGTCTTTTACAGCTACATAGAGCAGTACGCCGTTACGCTCTCTGGTATTATCCATTTTGAGTTGGTGAAAAAGCTGCTGGGCACGTTTATAGTGATCCTGATTACAGCTCGACTCGATATGGACCCTTATTTCCCCTGAAGTATTATTTTCAGCCTCCAGGATGGCGGAGACGATTTCCTGTTCTTCGGCTGCGGATAGAAATTCCTCTACTTCAGACATGTTGTGATGTTATTCGAAATCGAATTCCACATCAGGTGCCTGGTCCGATCCGGGATCGGCCTGGTAGCGTGGCATCTCATCGAAGCCAAACCATCCGGCAAAAATGCTATTCGGAAACTTTTTGATATGAACATCGTAGATATTAACGGCTTCATTGAAACGATTTCGCTCTACGTTGATCCGATTCTCTGTTCCTTCGAGCTGAGTCTGCAATTCGAGGAAATTCTGGTTGGCTTTAATGTCCGGGTATCTTTCTACTGTGACGAGTAACCTTGAAAGAGCCGAAGACAAGCCTGTTTGTGCCTGTTGGAAAGCAGCCAGATTTTCTGCCGATAAATTATTGGCGTCGATGGTGGTAGAGGTGGCCTTGGCTCTGGCCTCGATAACATCGGTAAGTGTTCCGCGCTCAAAATCTGCGGCCCCCTGTACTGTTTTTACCAGATTTCCGATAAGATCATTTCTACGCTGGTAGGAGCTCTCTACATTAGCCCATGCTGTTTTTGCATCGGCTTCGTACTGAACGGCGGTGTTGTTAAAGCCTACAGCCCATTGATAAAGGCCGAATCCGATCACCACCAGGATAATTAACGGTATTAACCATTTTTTCATAATCGTGTTCTTTAGTTAGTGTTGTTTATAGTTGTTCCTTTATTTTTATGAGTTCTGTTTTCACTTTTTCGAGTTTCTGAATGATCTCGAAATTGGAAAGCGTTTTCTGTCGTTCTTCCCTAAGATGGGTTTTGGCACCTTCCAGAGTGAAACCGCGTTCTTTCACAAGGTGATAGATGAGCTGAAGATTCTTGATGTCTTTAGGTGTGAATTTCCGATTGCCCTTTGCATTTTTTTTGGGCTGAAGTACATCGAACTCCTTCTCCCAAAAACGGATCAGTGAGGTATTCACATCAAAAGCCCTGGCAACTTCTCCGATGCCGTAATAGCGTTTTTCAGGTAATTCTATATGCATTAATCCAAGGATTGGTTCTCCTGACTAGCGTATTTGAGCATGTTCTCAAATTCTTCGGGCGTCAAACTTCCATAATAGAAATTGATAGGGTCGATACGGGTCCCGTCTTTCCAAACTTCATAGTGCAAATGGGGAGCTTCCGATCGTCCTGTGCTTCCCACAAAACCTATCAGGTCTCCACGTTTCACCTTCTGACGTTTTTTGACATTATACTTACTCAGATGCCCATAGAGTGTCATGTACCCGTAACCGTGATCGATCCGCACATGTTTGCCGTATCCCGATGCGGAGTTATCTGCCCTTTTTACAACCCCATCTCCGGTCGCATAGATCGGTACGCCCTTGGGAGCGGTAAAATCCATGCCCCAGTGCATCTTACGGGCCTTGGTAAATGGATCCGATCTCCAGCCGTAACCCGACGCCATGCGTGTAAGGTCATCATTATTGATGGGCTGGATGGCCGGGATGGCCGCTAAAAGTTCTTCTTTTTCTTCAGCAAGTTTTGTGATTTCATCCAATGATTTTGACTGGATGACCATTTGTTTTTGAATGATATCCACCCGGCGAGTGGTGGAAATGATCATTTCGGAATTATTAAATCCCTCAAGTGATTTGTATCGGTTGATTCCACCAAAGCCAGCCCTTCGCTGCTCCTCGGGAATAGGATTGGCCTCAAAATATACCCTGTAAATATTGTTATCCCTGTCTTCCATATTGGCCAACACCTGTTCGATCTGTTCCATTTTCTTATCGAGCAACTCGAACTGTAGCTCGTAATTCTTGACTTCCCTCTGTAGGGATAATTCCTTTGGAGTATTGAGAAGGTTGGTATTCAAAAGTAGAATAAGTGCCATAAATCCAAACAAAGCAGACCCAGCTACAAAGAAGATTATATTTCTATACTTTCTAGACTTTTTGGGTTCTATCTTTCTGTACGAAAGTGTATCCGGATCGTAATAGTACTTAACTTTAGACATGAAGGGATTTTATCCTATTTTTGTGCTTGTCAATTTACAGAACAGACAAATATAAAAATTGTTTTGTAGAATGCGTTAAAATCGTAGAATCCTCACCTTTTTATATGAATTCCAAGGAAATAAGAGCGCTTTTTTTAGATTTTTTTAAGGAGAAAGATCATAAAATTGTTCCTTCCGCTCCGATGGTAATCAAGAACGATCCCACGCTTATGTTTACCAACGCCGGCATGAACCAGTTTAAAGAATACTTTCTGGGTCATACCAAGGCCAAAGATACACGGGTGGCAGATACACAAAAATGCCTTAGAGTGAGTGGTAAACACAACGATCTGGAAGAGGTTGGGAAAGACACCTACCACCATACTATGTTCGAGATGCTGGGCAATTGGAGTTTTGGCGATTATTTTAAAAAAGAAGCCATCAGTTGGGCCTGGGAATTTCTGACTGAGGTTTGCAATATTGACAAGGACAGGCTCTATGTTTCGGTATTCGAGGGGAGTAAAGATGGAGATACATTGGAAATCGACCAGGAAGCATACGATCTCTGGAAAGCTATCGTACCCGAGGACCGGATAATTAAGGGCGATAAAAAAGACAATTTCTGGGAGATGGGTGAACAAGGCCCTTGCGGACCCAGTTCAGAGATCCATGTAGATATCAGGCCAGATGATCAACGAAAAAAAATAGCCGGGGCATCGCTGGTGAACCAGGATCATCCTCAGGTGGTCGAGATTTGGAACCTTGTCTTCATACAATATAACCGCAAAGCTGACGGTGTTCTGGAAGCACTACCAGCGCGTCATGTAGATACCGGCATGGGCTTCGAAAGACTGTGCATGGTTTTACAAGGCGTACAATCGAATTACGATACCGACTTATTTGTTCCTTTGATCAGGGAGATCGAGACCATTACCAATTCAAGTTATGGAAAGGAAGAAGAGACCGATGTTGCCATCAGGGTCATCGCCGACCATGTTCGTGCAGTAGCTTTTGCTATAGCAGATGGCCAGCTTCCCAGCAACACAGGTGCCGGATATGTCATCAGGCGTATCCTCAGAAGGGCTGTGCGCTACGGTTTTACATTCCTGGGCATAAAAGAGCCGTTTATCCACCTGTTGATCAGGATACTGGTTAAAAATATGTGGGAAGCTTATCCCGAACTAAAAGACCAGTATCAGCTGATTGAGAACGTTGTCAGAGAAGAAGAACATTCATTTCTTAAAACACTGGAACAGGGTCTGGGTCGACTTAATGAGGTAAAGTCAAAAGCCAAAAATCGAAAAATTGATGGCAGAAAAGCTTTTGAACTCTATGACACCTATGGATTTCCTTTCGACCTGACTGCCCTGATACTTGCAGAAGAAGGTTATGAATTGGATGAGGAAGGCTTTCAAACCGCTATGAATGAACAGAAATCGCGTTCTAAGGCAGCCTCTGAGGTAAGCCGACAAGACTGGCAGGTATTACATGAGCAGGAAGGTTCCGAATTTGTGGGCTATGACGAGTTAAGAACCGATGTAACACTGATAAAATACCGAAAAGTAAGTTCTTCAAAAGGAGGTGATCGTTATCAGTTGGTACTGGATCGCACCCCATTTTATGCCGAAGGGGGCGGACAGGTGGGCGATAAGGGCTATCTGGAAACAGCAAACGGAGATGTGATCTATATCATTGATACCTTGAGGGAAAACAATGAAATACTTCATATAACCAAAAACCTTCCAAGGCATTTAGACCAGGCGCTGACCGCAACTGTAGACCTCAACCAGCGGGAGCGTACGGCTAGAAATCATACCGCAACCCATTTGTTACACCAGGGGCTGCGTGAAGTTCTGGGTTCACATGTTGAGCAAAAAGGATCGGCGGTCCACTCTAATTACCTGCGGTTCGACTTTTCGCATTTTGCTAAAATGAATGCAGATGAAATCCGCCAGGTAGAGGATTTTGTCAATGCGAGGATAAACGAAAACCTGCCTTTGGAGGAGCATCGGGAAGTGCCGATGGAAAGCGCTTTGAACGATGGTGCCATGGCCTTATTTGGCGAGAAATACGGAGATAAGGTACGTACGGTTCGCTTTGGCCAGTCTGTCGAATTATGTGGCGGGACCCATGTTGGGAGTACTGCCGAAATCTGGCATTTTAAGATAGTTTCCGAAAGTGCTATTGCAGCCGGGATCAGGCGTATAGAGGCTATTACTTCGGATGCCGTAAAATTATACTTTCTGGAAAATGAAAAGTCTTTGCACGAGATCGAATCGATGTTTAAAGGAGCCAAAGATCCGGTAAAGGCAGTGGAGTCTCTGCAGGCAGAAAATTTGCTTTTGAAAAAGGAATTGGAACAAATGCAAAAAAAGCAGGCTAAGAGCCTGAAAAGCGAAATCAAAAACGATCTGGAGGAGGTCAATGGTGTTCGTTTCCTTTCGCGCAAAGTTGAACTGGACGCTGCCGGGATCAAGGACCTCTCTTTCGAATTGGGCAGTGAATTCCAAAATCTATTCCTTGTTCTTGCTGCCGAGAAGGAGGGGAAAGCGCTGCTAAGTTGCTATATCTCTAAACCACTGGTTGAAAAACACGGATGGAACGCCGGCAGTAT
>JBDNAQ010000263.1:0-12766 GCA_039768345.1 Flavobacteriaceae bacterium | reverse complement strand
TGGGGATTGTCCAGGTAAGAAGAAAGCGCCTGAATATTATCTAGTTTGGCATTATATGCAGACTTGCCTTTCTGCTGGTACATGGGGAGTTGGCCAAACATCCACTCGAGAGTCTGCTCGTAGGTCACTCGCCCAGTTTAAAGTTTACCACTACAAATCCAATTTGCTGATCAGGTGCTTTGGAATCAGGTTTCCAGCGATGTAAGAAAGCCGTTTTGCGAGCAGGCCCCAACAAACAGGGGTCATTATTGGTTGTCCCTTTCACCCCCGGCGTTGCCTTTACCACCTTTCCATTCCTGTCAACCACAATCTTCACCACCACTCGACCCGCCTCGTTACATTCCTGCTTTACTTTTCCACTGTTCGCCAAAGACCTTCCACTTAAACCGTATCCCCCTGTTCCGGAACCACTACCAGGACTACCATAGTAGGTCGTAGCATAGGGATCTCCATCTGGTTGCCCCTTGTCGCCCGCCAATTGATCGTCGCCTTCTCCGCCGTTCACTTCGCCATCAGCCTGGCTTACACCACCAATCAGGGCATCGAGTTCTTTCTTTTTGGCTTCCTGTTCTAATCTTGCCTTCTCTTCGGCAGCCTGCCGTTCGCGTTCTATTCGCTCCGCTTCTTCCCTCGCTTTTTTAGCTGCATCCTCAGCACGCTTCCTGGCTTCTGCCTGCTGTTTTATTTTGATGGACTCCTCGTTTTCCTGGGTAAGCAGTTTTTCGCTTGGACTCTCTTCAGCAGGTAACTCTTTAACCTCTTCTTCCTTCTCTTCCACCGGTTCCTCTGCTACCGGAACCTGTTCGGGTACAGGTGGCTTTTTGACCGGTTGTGATTTTATCTTTTCTGTAGGTTGATCCTCACCCATTCCAAATTCCATAGCACCGAAATTCACGGTAATACCATTTTCAATAGGGGGTTCCAAATAAGTGAGGCCGATGTAAAACATCAATAGCAACAGCACACTTAACAGGATAGTAGTAAGTGTAAAGGATTTTTTCTTGTGTCTCGTATCTAAAAGCGACATTAATTCGGTCGCACAGCAAGGATAACTTTATATTTATTCCTATTGGCAATATCCATCACGTTGACGGCTTCCTTGATCGCAACGCTCTCCTCCGCTCGAAGGATGATGGTAGGCTTATCTTTGCCTTCCAGTGCTTTTTTTAATTCAATTTCAATGTATTCTTCGTTTATCCGTTCGTTGTTCACAAAATACTGCAGGTTCTTGTTGATGGTCACCGAAACATTTTGTGTGCTTGTCGATTTTCCTCTGGCCTTAGGAAGCAACAGGTCCAGGGCATTCGGCGCATTAGCCGTCAGCATGAAAAATATCAGTAAGAGGAAAACTATGTCTGTCATTGAAGACATACTGAATTCCGGATTGATCTTATTTCTTCCTTTTAATTTCATCGCTATCTAGGATACCGGTTCATTCAACAAATCGAGGAACTCTACGGCATTTGCCTCCATCTTGTGGACAACTTTATCCGTTCTGTTAACCAGGTGATTATAGCCCATATAGGCAATAATACCAACAACCAATCCGGCAACCGTTGTGGTCATTGCAGTATATATCCCAGATGCCAGAGCACCCATTTCTGCCTGACCTCCACTGCTGGCCAATTGATGAAAAGCAATGATCATACCAATCACAGTTCCAAGGAAACCGATCATAGGGGCGGCACCTGCCACAGTCGCCAGAATATTGACATTCTTTTCGAGTTTATACACCTCCAGGGTTCCGGCATTCTCTATTGCCGTATTGATATCATCAAGTGGTTTGCCGATTCTTGATACTCCTTTTTCCGTAAGCCTGGCTACAGGTGAATCTGTTTGAGCACATAGTATTTTGGCCGAATCGAGCTTGCCATTTATCACGTGATCGCGAATCTGATTCATAAAATTCTTGTCGATCCTGGATGCAGCCTTGATCGCCAGAAGCCTTTCGAAATAGATGTACAGGGCTACCGCCAGCATTGCGAATAATACAGAAATAATGACGATACTACCCGTACCGCCACTAAGAATCAATTCTACGACAGAAAGTGTTCTTTCCTCTGAGATCACCTCCCCAGCTTGTGTCTCATCAACGAGGTCTTGGAATACCATATAAGTTCTCTGTTTTGGATTTCGCCTTTATAACGGCGTTTTGTCGATAAAATTATGCATAGATCACAAAATCGCGCATTAGTATAAAACATATCGCGCCTGCAACAAATCCTGCAGCCGCTAAAACTGTAATCTTTCTCATATACCAAAAGAAGTCGATTTTCTCCATCCCCATGGCTACAACGCCTGCGGCGGAACCAATTATAAGCATACTGCCCCCGGTTCCGGCCGAATAGGCAATGAAATGCCATAACGGACTATCGATCGTTTCAGAAAACATACCCATACTAGCAGCGACCAGCGGAACATTGTCGATTATAGCAGACCCTACCCCTAGTATCATCACTACAATATCGGTATTCGGAATAGCGTGGTTAAGGCTTTCTGCATAATGGAAAAGATATCCAAGTGATTCCAGGGCGGCTACGGCCAGTAATATTCCAAGGAAAAAGAGAATGCTCGGTAGCTCTATCTTAGAAAGTGATTTATGTACCGGACTGTGATGTCCGCTTTCGGCGTGTTCACCACCGTCAATAGTGGTGATACTGAATTTTGCATTACTGTATATCTCAGCAAAAGTTGCGACAATTGCCAGCGACAACATCATTCCCACATAAGGAGGTAAGTGGGTAATTGTCTTAAAAAAGGGCACAAATATTATAGATCCAAGCCCCAGGTATAACATTGTACCTCCAAACTTAGATTTTGGAGCCTCTTTTATAATATCGGCCTCGATATCGCCTTTAAAGGCTTTGAATTGCTGCGCGATCAATGTAGGGACAACCATACAGACAATAGATGGTAATAGGACGTTGATCACCAGTTGTGAAGCCGTAACTTTATCTGCAATCCAAAGCATGGTGGTAGTCACATCACCGATCGGTGACCAGGCTCCACCTGCATTTGCATTGATGACGATCAGTCCGGCAAACCACAGTCTTGTATTCCTGTCTTTTATTACCTTCTGTAGAATCGTGACCAGAACAATTGTAGCAGTTAAATTGTCAATAATTGCTGATAGTATGAAGGCTAGAATAGAGAACAGCCATAGCAGTTTCTTCTTGCTTTTGGTTTTTATATATCCCTTAATAGTTGCGAAACCATCGAAATAGTCAATAATTTCGACAATGGTCATTGCTCCGAGTAAGAAGACAAGTATTTCAGCGGTCTTTCCCAGATGGTGAAGCAACATTTCGTCTAAATGAGACGGCTCAAGCTCCTTCATTTCAGCATTTACCTCAAATACCGGCAAATGTGTAAGCGCAATAATGGCCCACAAAATGGCCATCATGGCAAGCGCCGGAATCAGTTTGTCAATTTTTAGGTTATGCTCCAGGGTAATGGCCAGGTAGCCTACTAGGAATACAATGATAATAATGGTCTCCATAAAGGTTGGTTTTTATAATAGCTGATTTAACGCAATTTCAAACGCAGTCGTGCTAAGGTTTTTTTTGGTTACATTTTGCTTAAAGATATTTAAAATTGCTTTTCGAATGGTATCTGAGGTATCACTAAATATTTTTTCATCATCCATCGACACTCTTCCCTCCATAAAATAGGCAAAAACTCTGGCCATTCCACAGTTGGATATGAAGTCCGGAATAAGACTTACCCTTTCGTCTGTATATTCCATAATGGGTCCAAAGAAAATCTCTTTATCCGCGAAGGGAACATTGGCACCACATGAAATAACTTCTAGTCCGGTATCGATCAATTCTGATATTTGTTCTTTACTGATGAGCCTAGACGCGGCACAGGGAGCAAAAATCTCTGCTTGCAATCCCCAAACTCTTTGATTTATCTCATCAAAAGGAATCATTCGATCGGCATCGGCGATAAGCATATTCCCTTTTTTATGTAAAAAAAAGTGCTTTATCTCATCGAAAGTGAATCCGTCTTCATTGATCACTCCACCTACCCTATCGATAATACCAACAACTCTTGCGCCCATTTGGGCCAGGTAGAATGCTGCTGAAGAACCCACATTACCAAATCCTTGCACAATAGTTTTTTTGCCGATCACCGTTCCGCCATAGATGTCATAATAATGCCTTATGGCTTCTGCCACACCGAAACCTGTGATCATATCGGCCACCGTGTACTTTTTTCTCGGATCGGGTGAATAATGATCGCTTTCTATCACTTTTTTTACGCCCAACCGTAGCTGGCCTATTCGATTGATCTTATCCGCTTCCGACGGTCTGAAGTGTCCGTTAAATACTCCTTCCTGCGGATGCCACACACCGACATCCTCTGTAATGGGAATCACTTCCAGGACTTCATCTACATTCAAATCTCCACCTGTCCCGTAATATGTTTTGAGCAACGGGGCCACTGCTTTATACCAACGTTCAAGCACACCTTTTTT
Source organism: Flavobacteriaceae bacterium (assembly GCA_039768345.1). Lineage (GTDB taxonomy): Bacteria > Bacteroidota > Bacteroidia > Flavobacteriales > Flavobacteriaceae > JAHEJJ01. The sequence goes on along the minus strand of JBDNAQ010000263.1, from coordinate 8,286 downwards.
CCGGGGATCATGTGGATTAAAATTGATACCCGATTTAGCCCCGCCAATCGGAGGTCCGGAAACTGTGAATTTCACTTCCATGGTTTTGGCCAAAGACAGGACTTCGTTCATATCCAAGCCTTCTCTCATTCTGGTGCCTCCGCCTGCTGCTCCCCCTCTGAGAGAATTAATAACCGTCCAGCCTTCTGCTTCGGTTTCTGAATCTTTCCAATTAAATACTATTTCAGGGGCTTTGTTTTCGTAAATGTTTAGTAGATCTTTCATTTCAATTGTTTTCAAAATTTTTGTCCATCCTTCATTCCAGTTTAATTATTTCATTAATTATTCTAAGACTTCCAGGATTTAAGCTAATGCTGCCACATAAAAATTTAGATTTTCAATTGAATATTCGTAGACAGACAAATATATAAATATTGCCCGGCAATTAAATGATAGTTTCAAATGGCTAAGATGATTTTTATGCATTGTCATATTGACGCTCTCAAAACCACTTCTATTTATGATTCTTCTCATAAAAAATCGCCCTGATCCGCGTATATTTGCAACTATACTTTGAAAAAATTATAAATGGACTATACACTGACCGAAGAACAACAGATGATCCAGCAGGCAGCCAGAGATTTTGCCAATATCGAATTATTACCTGGAGTTATTGAACGTGATGAAGTGCAAAAATTCCCCAGGGAATTAATCCAAAAAATGGGAGAACTTGGTTTTCTTGGAATGATGGTGGATCCGAAGTACGGAGGAGCCGGTCTCGATACGATCTCCTATGTTCTGACCATGGAGGAATTGTCTAAAATAGATGCCTCCGCCTCAGTGATTGTCTCAGTAAACAATTCTCTTGTGTGTTGGGGTCTTGAAACTTACGGCACAGAAGAACAAAAAGAAAAATACCTTACCAGACTTGCTACAGGAGAGATGCTTGGTGCATTCTGTCTGTCTGAACCTGAAGCAGGTAGCGATGCAACTTCTCAAAAGACCACCGCCTTGGATAAAGGAGACCATTATATTCTTAATGGTACTAAAAACTGGATTACCAATGGAAGCGCCGCAGATGTGTATATGGTAATCGCACAAACTGATATAGATAAAGGCCATAGAGGAATCAACGCCTTGATGGTTGAAAAAGGTGCCGAAGGGTTCGAAATTGGCCCCAAAGAGAATAAACTTGGGATCCGTGGAAGCGATACTCACTCACTTATATTTAACGACGTAAAGGTTCCCAAGGAGAATAGAATTGGTGAAGACGGATTCGGTTTTAAGTTTGCGATGAAAACGCTGGCTGGTGGCCGTATCGGTATTGCTGCTCAGGCATTGGGTATCGCAGCAGGTGCCTATGAACTGGCCAAAAAATACTCTCTTGAAAGAAAGGCTTTTGGAACCGAAATCGCCAATCATCAGGCAATCGCATTCAAACTTGCCGACATGCATACGCAAATCGAGGCAGCAAGGCACCTGGTGTACAAATCGGCATGGGACAAAGATAATGGTCATGACTATGCACTGTCTGGTGCCATGGCCAAATTATATGCATCACAAATAGCTATGGAAACCACCGTTGAGGCTGTACAGGTTCATGGAGGAAATGGATATGTAAAGGAATATCATGTGGAACGCTTGATGCGCGATGCGAAAATCACACAGATCTATGAGGGAACATCGGAGATACAGAAGATTGTGATCTCGAGGAGCATACTCGACAATTAATCCTATTTCCAGACGATTTTTGTGAACATACCCCCCTATGATAAGGGGGTGTCATTGATAAAATATAGCTTCAGTACCTGGAAATTTTTTGGATACTCCGCAGTTTTACCCGTTCTAACGACAGAGCTAATGGAATACCCCGCGATTTTAATGATCCTATGACTTCTGCATCGGGCTAATTATCAATTTCCTAATTATACCCACCTATAATTCTCGAATTACATAATATTTAACGTTTTATTGTTGACGTTGAATTTCTAATACACTTATTACTCAATACGTGCATATTTGTCAATCGATTTGATATTTTTGAACAAATTCCTCAAAGTATGAAATTGAAGAAGCAAGGCTTGTATTTGCCTGAATTTGAACACGATAATTGTGGTGCCGGATTTATATGCAGTCTCAAAGGCAAAAAGTCGAATGACATTATCCACAAGGCATTGGAAATTCTGGTGAAACTCGAACACAGGGGTGCTGTAAGTGCGGATGGTAAAACTGGTGATGGTGCCGGTATTCTTATCGACATCCCGCACGAGTTCTTTACTGAGGTATGCAACTTTGACCTTCCTGATCCAGGGGCTTACGCCGTTGGCAATGTCTTCCTGCCTCAAAAGGAAAATCAGAGGAAATACTGCATCGCCGAATTTGAAAAAAATATCATCCGGCAAGGTCTTAAACTTTTGGGCTGGAGGGATGTGCCAGTCAATAAAACAGTCCCCGGAAGAATGGCCTCAGAGACCGAGCCATTTGTAAAACAGGTTTTTATCGGCAGATCGGAAAAAGATCAAACCGACAAAGAGTTCAACATAAAACTTTTCATTGCCCGGAAGATCAGTGAGCATGCCATTTATAATTCTAAACTATCGGAAAACCAGTTCTTTTACTTACCGAGCCTTTCTACCAAGATTATCATTTTTAAAGGACTCCTGCAGCCCCAGGATATTAAGCTTTATTATAAAGATCTCATGGACCCCAGGGTTATAACCCGATTGGCGCTGGTACACCAACGTTTTTCAACTAACACCTTCCCTACCTGGGACCTGGCGCAACCTTTTAGATACATGTGCCACAATGGAGAGATCAATACGTTAAGAGGAAATATTTCGAGGATGCGTTCTCGTGAAGAACTGCTAAAAAGTGATCTCTTTGGTGATGAGATTAAAAAAGTATTACCCGTTTTACTACCTGGAAAATCGGACTCAGCTACTATGGATATGGTGGTGGAATTACTCCTGATGACAGGAAGATCTCTGCCTGAGGTTATGATGGTCCTGGTGCCGGAAGCCTGGGAAAAAAACACTGAAATGTCCGAAACGAAAAAGGCGTTTTATGAGTTTCACTCCTGCCTGATGGAACCCTGGGATGGTCCTGCATCTATACCCTTTACAGACGGAAGTTATATCGGTGCCGTATTGGATAGGAATGGGCTCAGGCCTTCCCGTTATTCGGTGACAAAAGACGGCTATGTTGTTATGTCTTCTGAAACCGGCGTATTGGAATTGGATCCTGCGAACATCGAATTACACGGCCGGTTAGAACCAGGAAAAATGTTCCTGGTAAACATGGAAGAAGGTCGTATAGTTAATGACGAAGAAATCAAAGAAGAAATAGCTGGCAGATATCCGTATCAAAAATGGATCAATAAGAACCTGGTTCATCTTAAAGATATCCCTTACCGTAAGGGCCCTTTGTTCCCTGAAGAAGAATCGGTGGAGAAACGCAAGGCAATCTTTGGTTATACTCTGGAGGATATTAATACCATCATACTACCGATGAGCAAGAACGCAAAGGAACCGATTGGATCCATGGGTTCCGATACGCCCATCGCCGTCCTTTCCGAAAGGCCCCAGCTCATCTATAATTATTTTAAGCAGCTCTTTGCACAGGTCACCAATCCGCCTTTAGATGGTATAAGAGAAGAACTTGTTACCGATATCAGCCTGACGCTGGGCAGCGACCACAACATTTTTGATTTTACCGATCTCCACTGCAAAAAATTAAAGATTCAAAATCCTGTGATATCAAAAGAGGATTTGGATAAGATCAAAAATCACGATCAAAGTCCTGATTATAAAGTATTATCCATACCGATTTTATACAATATAGAACGCGGGCATAATGCCCTGGAGGAAGCTCTGGATATAGTTTTAGATCGGGCCGTAAAAGCTATTGATGTTGGCACAAACATCATAATCCTGTCTGATCGCAGTGCAAATGAACAAAAAGCCCCGATCCCGGCGCTTCTGGCATGTGCATTCGTGAACAGTGGATTGCAAAAACTAGGGAAACGATCACAATTAAGTGTAATCATTGAATCTGCAGAGCCACGTGAGGTTCATCATTTCGCGTGCCTATTTGGTTTCGGTGCCAGTGCGATAAATCCTTATCTGGTTAATGAGATTATCGCTGAACAGGTTGAAGAACAAGAAATAACCGATTTCAGCGTAGAAGAGGCCATTCAGAATTACAATAAGGCTATTGGGAAAGGCATTTTGAAGGTCATGAACAAGATGGGGGTTTCGACCCTGAATTCCTATAGGGGATCTCAACTATTCGAATGTATTGGAATCAATTCGAAGGTAGTGGACAAGTACTTCCCCAATACACCTACTCGTCTGGAGGGAATTGGCCTTTATGAAATTGAGAAGGAGGTCGCCAAAAGACACCGTAAAGCCTATCAGGTCCAAAATATCTCTGCGAATCTCGATCTCGAAATCGGCGGTGAATATCGATGGAGACGAGATGGGGAATTACATATGTTTAATCCGTTGTCGATTGCCAAACTTCAAAAAGCGGTACGCAGCAATGAACCGGAAACTTACAAGGAGTTTGCCGATATGGTCAATAAGCAATCTAAAAATCTGATGACCATCCGTGGATTATTCGAATTTTCGAACTATGATCCCATCCCAATCGAAGAGGTGGAACCATGGACAGAAATCGTAAAACGGTTTAAGACAGGTGCCATGTCCTATGGATCAATCAGCAAGGAGGCCCATGAAAATCTTGCCATTGCGATGAACAGAATCGGTGGCAAAAGCAATTCCGGAGAAGGTGGAGAAGATGCTGAACGTTTTTATAAAAACGAATCGGGTGATTGGAAGAATAGTGCCATCAAGCAAGTCGCATCAGGCCGGTTTGGAGTCACCTCCAATTATTTATCCAATGCCCGGGAGATACAAATCAAGATGGCCCAGGGTGCAAAACCTGGAGAAGGAGGACAACTGCCTGGACCTAAGGTAAATCCGTACATTGCCAAAACAAGAAATTCCACACCGTATGTCGGACTCATTTCTCCCCCTCCTCATCACGATATTTACTCGATCGAAGATCTCTCACAATTGATCTATGATCTGAAATCGGCCAACAGGGAGGCGAGGATCAACGTTAAACTTGTTTCTGAAGTTGGTGTGGGGACAGTTGCTGCAGGTGTAACTAAGGCAAAAGCAGATGTCATCCTTATTTCAGGGCATGATGGCGGGACCGGCGCCTCACCCCTAACCTCACTGAAACACGCGGGTTTACCCTGGGAATTAGGTATCGCTGAGGCACAGCAAACGCTGGTATTGAACGACTTGAGAAACAGGGTGGTTCTGGAATGTGACGGTCAACTCAAGACGGGGCGTGATGTGGCAATCGCCTGCCTTTTAGGTGCGGAAGAATTTGGGTTTGCTACTGCGCCTTTGGTGGCCTCCGGTTGTATTATGATGAGGGTTTGTCACTTAAATACCTGCCCTGTAGGCATTGCTACGCAGAATCCTGAATTGAGAAAAAAATTTGAAGGTAAGCCCGAACACGTGGTGAACTACATGTATTTTGTCGCACAGGAGCTAAGGGAAATTATGGCTCAATTAGGATTTAGAACTGTAAAAGAAATGGTGGGGCAGGTCGAGAAATTGGATCGTAATAAGGCTATAGAACATTATAAGGCCCGGGGATTAGACCTGACTCCTATATTGCACCGTATTGAAGTTCCTAAGGGCACAAAATTATGTAATACCGAATCACAGTTGCATACAATAGAAAGCTCCATAGAGTTTGAAATAATCGAAAAAGCTCACCCTGCCCTTTTCAGAAAAGAGAAAACGGTTTTGGAATTTCCTATCCATAATACAGACAGAGCCGTCGGTGCCATAATTAGCAATGAAATCTCGAAAAACTACGGTGCCAAAGGACTACCTGAGAACACCTTAAAACTTGTTTTTACAGGATCTGCCGGGCAAAGCTTTGGAGCTTTTGCCACAAGTGGTCTTACCATGGTGGTGAACGGCACAACCAATGATTATCTGGGCAAAGGGCTATCGGGAGCAAAATTGGTGATCAAGGTGCCCGATGGATCCACCTTAATACCTCATGAAAATATTATTACCGGAAATGTCGCCTTATATGGTGCAACTTCAGGTGAAGTATATATCAATGGAAAAGCAGGAGAACGTTTTTGCGTGCGAAATTCCGGTGCTAAGGCTGTTGTAGAGGGAATTGGGGATCACGGATGTGAATATATGACGGGGGGAGTTGCTGTGATCTTAGGTGAAACAGGTCGGAATTTTGGTGCTGGTATGAGTGGTGGCATTGCTTACGTCTTTGACCCTGAAAATAATTTTGAGAAAAAGTGCAATAAGCAAGCATTGAATTTATTGAAAGTAGAGCTAGAGGAAGATATAGTTGAACTTAAGACCTTGATAGAAAATCACTATAACGCAACGTATAGTACGCAGGCTCAGAAAATTTTGGAAAATTGGGAAAACTGCCTTCCGAAATTTGTGAAAGTATTCCCCGAAGAATACAGGCAAGCACTGATCAGATTGGCAAAGGAGAAACACGAAATTATTTAATAAAGATATGGGAAAGACATCTGGCTTCATGGAGTATGAGAGAAAGGTAGAGGCCTATGTGCCTGTAAAGGAGCGCATTAAGCATTACAAGGAATTCACTATTCCTATGAAAGAAAAGGAATTGAAGGATCAGGGTGCACGATGTATGGATTGCGGAATTCCTTTTTGTCACAGCGGATGCCCTCTGGGTAATTTAATCCCCGATTTCAATGATGCCATCTATCGTGGAAAATGGGAAAAAGCAGCTGATATTCTTCATGCGACGAATAATTTCCCGGAATTTACCGGACGCCTTTGCCCTGCACCATGTGAGGAAGCTTGTGTTTTGGGTATTAATGAAGATCCGGTTTCCATTGAGAATATCGAAAAAAATATTGTCGAAACTGCCTTCAAAAAAGGTTGGATCCGGCCCGAACCGCCAAAGCAACGTACCACTAAGAAAATTGCTGTCGTGGGTTCAGGTCCGGCCGGACTTGCTGCGGCACAGCAGTTGAACAGAGCAGGACATGAGGTAACGGTATTTGAAAGGGATGAAAAACCCGGGGGATTACTTCGTTATGGAATACCCGATTTTAAACTGGAGAAACAGGTGATAGACAGGCGTCTGGATATTCTTAAACAAGAAGGAATAGAATTCAAATGTGGCGTGAATATCGGGCTAGACATAAAAGCTGATAAGCTAAAAGACGATTTCGATGCCATTTTATTATGTGGCGGAGCAACCGTGAGAAGAAATTTACCCATCAAAGGTGCTGATCTTAAAGGCGTAGTTCAGGCTATGGACTTCTTAAGCCAAAACAACAAAAGGGTCGACGGTAAAACTATTGAGGGAGAAGAAATCCTGGCCACCAAAAAAGATGTTATCGTAATAGGTGGAGGGGATACGGGATCAGACTGCATAGGTACTTCATTTCGACAGGGAGCGATATCGGTTTCAAATTTTGAAATACTTGGAAAACCATCCCTTTCCAGACCCAAAGAGCATCCCTGGCCTTTTTGGCCAATGCGTTTACGAACAAGTTCTTCTCATAAAGAGGGCGTAGAACGCTATTTCAGTATCTCAACTAAAGAGTTTGTAGGTGATGACAAAGGGAATCTAAAAGGTCTCGTAACCGTTGATGTGGAATGGGTTAAAAATCCAGGAGAACGACCTGTTTTGAAAGAAATAGCAGGCACGGAAAAGGAATGGAAATGCGAGCTTGCACTTTTAGCCCTTGGATTCACTGGTTCTGAAATGACGATCGCAGAACAATTGGGTTTGGCTGTCGATTCACGAACCAATATTGAGGCCTGCACAAATAATTATCAGACCAATGTACCCGGAGTATTTGTGGCAGGAGATCAACGAAGAGGTCAATCACTGATTGTCTGGGCTATCTCGGAAGGCCGCCAGGCGGCACATCATCTGGATTCCTATTTAATGGGGAGTTCAAACTTACCACTTAAAGGAGAAGGTGATATGCCGAGGATCTAATATTACTCTGCTATGTTATTACAGTCTTGGGGGTTACCTTGTTATAGAGGGGAGGCGGCGCGCTAGCGCCCCACAAAATGTTGTGGTCAATTCCTTTGGGGTGATGTTGGGGTTATTGACCCTGGGAGCATAAAAAAACCCTGAAGTAAAACGAGTTTACTTCAGGGTTCGAAGAAGGCGGCGGCCTACTCTCCCACCAATTACGGCAGTACCATCGGCGCAGACGGGCTTAACTTCCCTGTTCGGAATGGTAAGGGGTGAGCC